>DAIQNC010000233.1:2588-6403 GCA_036788655.1 Ktedonobacteraceae bacterium | reverse complement strand
CCTGATGCCGATTGTGGACTATGGCATTTATCGAGGCATTCCTTATCTGGTCTCTCCATTCATTTCTATGCGCTCACTGCGTACTCGTCTGGATAAGAACGGGCCGATGGATACGCTCACCGCAGGACGTTACCTTGATCAGATTTGTATTGCTCTCGAATATGCCCATCAGCAGGGCGTGATTCATGAGGGACTTTCCATTGATTGTATTTCTTTCAAGCTCGATGGACAGGTGCTGATTACGCAGACTGGTTTGATGCGTTTGCTCGAACCATACTGGGAGAACAGGCAGACGAGTCTCCGTTATCTGGTGGGCGAAGGGAGCGCACCGGAGCAGTTACTTGGTCGCCCTGTAGGTGCGTTCACGGACGTGTATGCTCTGGGAGCCGTGCTGTATCACATGTTGACTGGCTCCCCTGTGTTTTCCGGTTCTACGCTGGAAGAGATTAGCCATCAACATCTGTATGCCTCTATTCCACCTTTGAGCCACTGGCGAGGTGATTTCCCGTCGGGACTCTATAATATTCTTGCCAGAGCGATGGCTAAAAATCCCACGCAACGATTTTCCCAACCCGGCGGACTGGCGAATGCCTATCATCACATTGTTGATCCGAATAACCGAACTCGTGTCCCGTTTGTGGTCGGTTCTGCTGCACATGTATCTCATCGTGATGCCCCCTCGTTACCTGGAAAGGTACGCATCACGGAGTTTCCCAATGCTGATTTCGAGGTAGGAAAGCAAGCGCAGGTCAAGCAGTCAGTGCCGCAAACGCCTTTTCCGGTGTATGCTCCGTCATCCGTTGATGAGGTCGTTGTCAACTCTGAGCCGTCTGTCCCGGCTGTCTCGGCTGCTCAATCGCCATCCTCTTCTCAGAAGGAAGAAAGGCGCATCCATTTACAACGTCTTCTGGGAAAGAAAAGCAATCGTGGGCGAATGCAAATGATAATGATAGGTACTGTTGCTCTTATACTGTTGCTGCTCATCGGAAGTATAGGCGTGACGTTGATAGCTCATCAAGGTGCTGCCGCGACACACCTTGCCGGGCAGGTCACGTTTTTTGATAATCAGGATAGGCTTCCCTGGACAACTGACTCGCTCTCGATGACGCTACAGAGGCTAAAAGCACCACAATCGGGATATCAGTATGATGCATGGCTCATCAATAACGATAGTGAGCAGGTCATCGCTCTTGGCGAGTTGACTGAGACGAACCAGCAATATAGCTTGCACTACCTCTCGGCAGGAACGAATGGACACGCTGGCTCCAATTTGCTCTCACCCGGCGATAAAGTCGAGGTCACACTTGAACAGGGAACGCCGAAGCAACCAGTAGGGAATGTCGTGTTTTCTGGTACGTTCCCAGTCAAATCGTTTGCGCATGTGACGCATTTGCTCGTTGGTTTTCCAGACACACCGCAGCAAGTTGGCATGTTGGTCGGCTTACTGGAACAAACGCGCCTACTGGATATCCAGACAAGTTATCTGCAAGGACTGGTGAAAAATCAGAGTGCCGATCAAACGCGCTGTGTCGCCCAGAGTATGCTAAACATCATTGAGGGAATGCACGGAGCCAACTACCGACCTGTAGGAGCCGAGTGTGTGCCACAGCTCATCGTTGGCGGCGATGGTTTCGGACTGGCAGGGAACGGCTTTCTAGCTGGCACAGCAGAACATGCAACGCTCGCCATTAGCCAGAGCGACGCCACCCCTGCGATGCACCAACACGCAGCATTGATGGAAGTTGCCATCACCAACATGAAATCATGGGTGGCGACGCTCGATCAAGAGGCACTGCACCTGCGGAATAATCCTACAGACCTGTCACAGGTAGATGAGATGACGCAGCTAGCCGACACTATCTATCGCGGAATCGACACCAACAACAATGGACAGGTAGACCCAGTAGCAGGTGAAGCAGGAGCATTAACGGCCTTTCAGCAAGGAGAGCTGATGGCAACGCTCACACTTTTTCCCAATGTATAGATTATGAATGCTTTTACATCACTGCATCTTCTCATAACAGTGCTTGTAGCCCTGCTTGCCATGTTTCTGCTTGCAGGGCAATGTCGGTTGCTACTTGTGATGAAACGAGTACGAAAGGTAGCTCCCTCAATAGAAGCACGTACTCACACATCACTCGTTGTGCTTACTCGCTACACGCTTATTGTAGAGATAAGCGCAGTTCTTTTGCTGCTTCTCACTATTCCAGTAGTGGCATTCAACTCTCTCTCATGGCAACACGTGTTCACGACTACTTTCGGGAAGTCCCTCATTCTCGAAACGCTGCTGCTTCTCGGCATATGCATCCTCGGCCTCGCACTGTCCGCTATGTTTCACCCCCACCTGAAAAATGAACTGCACAAATATAGATATGTTCAGAAGCGATATCACCACGCATCCATGCAAACGGAAACACAACACAAAATGAGTTCACTAGAGCAGCAACTCATACTGCGAGAAGAACGCCTGACCGCAACACTCCGTCACATCACACAGCTAGCACGATGGGTATTGGTGATAGCTATTGGCGTTGTGCTATGTGTGAGCCTCACAACCATCTTTGCTACACTGCCCACGACTCCCACAAAGGCAGCACAATCGAACACATCAAATACTCCTCGTACAGCGATGAGTCCCTTCGTAAAAACCGTTACGACCACAGACAATCAGTACCGTGTGACATTGACCGTTACTCCAAATCGCTTTGGCGCGAATACATTTACCGTGCGCGTTGTGAATGCTACGACGGATACGCTAGCAACCAACGTCCACGCCTCACTTGCGCTCACCATGCTAGACATGAGTATGGGGACAGATATCCTTCCTTTACAGGCAGATGGACGGGGGCAATTGAGCGGCAAAGGAAGTTTGAGCATGGCAGGAAACTGGCAAATTCTCATTTCGATACGTACACCAGATGCGGTATTGCATGTGGCGACGGTTATGTTGTGGACAATATAAAACAAGAGCCTTTCTACTGTAACGTGCATCTAAATAACTGTCTCATCCGTGCTATACAAGGTAGGGACAACGGAAGAGAAAAGTCTCTCTCGACAAGAGCTACCGACGAAATGAACAAGTATTCAAGGAGGACAGCAAACAATGGCACTTGCAATGGCAGCATTCACATTCAGCCCCACAGGTCTCATCATCTGGTTGATTATTGGTTTGATTGCGGGCTTCGTCGCCAGCAGAATTATGTCCGGCGGCGGTTATGGTCTCATCGGTGACATCATCGTCGGACTTATCGGTGCAGTCATTGGCGGTTTGATCGCCAATTTGCTCATTCCCGGAGCGACGGCTGGCCTGGTAGGTAGTATTATCGTCGCCATTATCGGCGCATGTATTCTTATCGCTATACTCCATGCCGTTGGACGGAGAGCGTAAATCTTTATAATGTAGCTTGCAGGGTGTAATAAATTAGACCCGTACAACGTAGACCCGTACACGGTGGCTTCGACATCCGTTTCGTTGGAATCGACCACCATGTACGGGTCTAATTTATTACACCCTGCCAACCCTCTTGACATTTCCTCATTCCCATCATAAAATATAAATAAATATTTATGAAATGTTTCTTTATATGTTTTCCTGTATCGGCGAGGGGCTATGAACGAGTGGCGCGAACTCAAACTGGTGACGAAGGCTCTGGGAGGAGTGGCACGTCTCACGATTGTCTA
Organism: Ktedonobacteraceae bacterium; assembly: GCA_036788655.1. Classification (GTDB taxonomy): domain Bacteria; phylum Chloroflexota; class Ktedonobacteria; order Ktedonobacterales; family Ktedonobacteraceae; genus JBBQVS01. Next base: position 2,722 of record DAIQNC010000233.1, on the reverse strand, counting down.
CCACCTGGCACGGCAGGAAAGCATTACTGTTACTGCTCTCACCGAACTGCTCGGTATCAGTCAGCCTCTGCTTTCGTGGCATCTTCGCAAACTACGCAAAGCTGGCCTCGTACAAACACGACGCGCCGGACGGC
>DAIQNC010000233.1:1760-2578 GCA_036788655.1 Ktedonobacteraceae bacterium | reverse complement strand
AGTCTACTGCTACCTCAATCATGCACGATACCAGTTCTGGCTCAGTCGCATGGAGCAGTTGATCGACCCACAACTTCAGTTGTCGCAAGATGCATTACCAAGCGGCGAGGCATTGATGGAGGCCGACATGGGCGTAGAAGGATAACAGAAAATCCTATGTTAAACGGAAATTGTACAAACTCTTACCATCATATTACAGGGTCTGCACATCGGCTTAACAGGCTTATGTTACGTTACATACTGGCAATGGAATAGATACCGGGGACGCAATAAACCAGGACGTAATAAATGAAGTCCCCCACAAAAAGAAGGAGTTCCATGACGACTCAGACCTTTCAAACAGCACCCACAGCATCTCCAGCACCTACAGCATCTCCTCTCGAAACGTTGTCTCCTGGCGTTGCCATGCTTAAAAGGACGCGCAAGATGACGGTTCGACAGGCACACCAGACGGGAAATCGCGGCAAAGCCGACCTGCATATGCACAGCACCTATAGCGATGGTATTGGCACAATCGAGCAAATTCTGGCGTATGCACAGCATCAAACCGACCTCGATGTCATTGCCATTACTGACCACGACGTTATCGAGGGGTCGCTACGGGCGCGTGACCTGTGGGCAAACGGAAACTATCGCTTCGACTTCATCGTTGGCGAAGAGGTCAGCACGAAAGAAGGTCACTTGCTAGGACTCTTCATTGAGAAAAAGGTTCCGCAGGGACTGAGTATGGAGCGCAGCATCGAACTGATTCACGAGCAAGGTGGCCTGGCAATTATCGCGCATCCTCTGCACCCGATGTTTCGACATAGTTGCTCACG
>DAIQNC010000233.1:0-1706 GCA_036788655.1 Ktedonobacteraceae bacterium | reverse complement strand
ATTCACGCCAGCAACGATATCCGTTTCGATGGCGTCGAGACGTGGAACGCCAGCTTCTGCGGCATCTACGCAAACCAACTGGCGATGCGTACCAACCGTGACATCTATCACCTCGCCGAGCTTGGCAATAGCGACGCACACACACTGAACGGCATTGGGCGTGGTCGCACATGGTTTGCAGGTCAGAACGCGCTTGATGTGCGAGCCAGCATCGAGGCAAGGCAGACCGCGCCGGGTGGCATCTACTGGGACGCCTACGACTACCTGCGCTGGGCCTACTTCCGTGTCAGCAAAGACGGACGCGAGATGAGCCGCCGCCGTGCCGAAGCCGCCGCACTGGAAGCAGGTGGAGACTCTACCGCCTTCGCATAATCTCGTTGTGATGCAATCACTTCGTAGACCCCGATTTATCGATGGGGTCAAGTTGATGCCACCTTATCGATAAATCGAGGGTCTACGAAATGACTGCGTTCGTTTACAGTGGTTTTCGGGCATAGCCGACGTAGGAGAGACCCATAAACCAGCTTGTTCCCATGATGAGGCGGCCTTGTTTGAAGCCATGTGGCGCGAAGCCGACGGTTTCGCGTACCTGTAGGCCGTTTTGCGTGAGCAGCGATTGCAGTTCACGGGGTTTGATGAAGTCGCGGTAGTGGTGGATACCAGGGACAAGGCTCGATGCTGGAATGCGCTCACCTATCCAGATAAGAACGAGACGTGCCAGCAGGGTGCGGTTGATGGTGTCGAATATGAAGATGCCACCGGGAGCCAGCACACGCGCTATCTCTTGAATGGTGGCGCGTAAGTCGCGTACATGTTCCAGTGTGTCGAGGCAGACGATGACCGAGAAGCTGCCGTCGGCATAGGGCAGATGCTCGGCGTATGCTTGAAGAAATGAAGCACTTTGCCCGACGTTCGCCTTCTCCGTATAGACACGAGCCGACTCCAACGCCTCTTTTGAAGGGTCTACGCCGATGGTAATGGCTCCGCGCTCCGCCAGTTCTTTACAAATCAGGCCGCCACCGCAACCAATCTCCAGTATCTCTTGCTCCTTAAAAGAGCCTTTGCCGAAGCCACGCTCGATACGCGATTGAATATAATCACAACGCTCCTTCGTAATGTGGAGCAGCATACACCCTTTATCGTGCCACTGGTAATTACTAAAAATCTCTTCCTGAGAACGCACATTAGCCATAGCTCATTCTCCTGCATACATTCTTTCTGTTCTGATAATATCACGTATGGTGTGCGTTCTCTCGATACGTGACCTTCCTTATTCTTGATATTCAATGAAGCACCCATCGGTGAGAACGTAGATATGCGGTAATGTGACGGTGGGAAGATGGGAGCCGGGCTTAATTTTGAGGCGATAGAGCGCGAGGGCGTCCGCGTGTTTGCCAGCATAGCCAATACGACGGGCTTCTCCGCAGATAGTTGTCGGTTCGTGCTGCAACGCAACTGGCAGTTTGTTCCAGGAATATTTATGTGTAGCCCGCGACGCTGGAATAGCAGGAACATACGTCTGCGGTGATGATACGAGTTCGTGACTCACAACGTCCCTACAAGCTCTCTATGTCCGTGATAGAAGTTCATTGAACATGGTGTGTAGAAAATCTCTTCCTATTGTTCTACACGAATAGCAGGGAGAAAAGAGAGACAAAGTAGCGACCATTATGGGAAGGCACACGGGCGATGAGACCCGACACGGG
>DAIQNC010000232.1:6031-6434 GCA_036788655.1 Ktedonobacteraceae bacterium | reverse complement strand
CAATGCTGACCATGATTATCAAGTTCGAGAAGGTCTGCGCTTTGTCCAGTTGACGCCCATTGGCTCGGCTTGCTCCATTGTGATTGGAGAGGGCATCACTGAGATGCAACCAGGATCGCAAAAAGGGCTTCAAATGGTGGTCTCCGATGTGAGAGCCATCCGCGAAGAGCTTGTCAAACGAGGTGTGGATATCAGCGAGATCGATGTGCAACCATGGGGTGATTTTGCTTACTTCAATGACCCGGACGGTAATAAATGGTCGTTGCAGCAACTGCCCAAACGCGGCTAGCCTTCGTAGACCCCGATTTATTGATGGGGTCACGGCATTTGATCCCATCGATAAACGTTCAAGGCACGTGCCCCCCATCGATAAATCGGGGTCTACGAAATTTTGATTGAGACC
>DAIQNC010000232.1:2526-6021 GCA_036788655.1 Ktedonobacteraceae bacterium | reverse complement strand
CGCCAATCCACAACCGAACACACGGACGTGATACATCGGTCCCTACATCGGGTATGTTTCCTTTCCAAGTTTATAATTCCGATTTAGCGTTTCCCCATGTCGCGTTCGACGTGCAACACATCTTTGACCTTCTCCAGGCGTGTGAAGAGGCGTTGCAATTGTTCCATGTCCTGTATCGCAAGCGTTGCCGTGATCAATACCGTCTCTCGTCCAGAGACGATGCGCGTATTCACAGCGGTCATATTGACACCGACATCGGAAACGACGGTGGCAATGTCACGGATAAGGCCAGGACGGTCTCGCACTGTCATCGTAACAGGAGCATTATAGCGCGTCTGTTTCATACCGGCCCAACTCACATGGATAAGGCGTTCCTGGTCGCGGTCTCGATAGCGCGTCAAGTTGCGGCAATCGGTGCGATGCACAATCACGCCCTTCCCTCGGCTGGTAAAGCCCACAATGTCGTCACCCGGCAAGGGGCAACAGCAGTTGGCAAGCTTCGTCAACAGGCCACTGACACCAGCAACTTCAAGATGTGCAGATTGTTGTGGCTTATTTGCTGTAGGTGTCAGAACAAGCGGCTCTTGAGTCTCTTCCTTCGCATCTTTGCTCTCTCTTGTATCGCGCCAGTAGTCGGTGATACGCACCGCCGCCTGATGAGGTCGCACATAATCGGCTCCGATGGCAGCCAGCAAGTCGTCGAATGTCGCCATGTGATACTCTTCACAGAGCCACTTCTGCGAATCTTCGTTCAGGCTCTCGATGCCACGTGCGACATTCAAGACTTTGAGTTCGCGGTCTAGTCGTTCGCGTCCGATTTGCATATTGATACTGCGCTCGTGCAGTTTGAGATAGCGACGAATTTTGCTTTTTGCGGCAGCCGTATGAGCAAACGAGAGCCAGTCACGAGTCGGGTGCGCGGTACGATTGGTGACGATATCCACGATGTCGCCGCTTCTGAGTTCGTAGTCGAGCGGAACCATGCGCGTTTGCAATCGCTCGCCATCGCCCTCGGCATTCGTGATAATACGCGCTCCAGCACAGCTATCGCCAATCTTCGAGTGAACGCGATAGGCAAAATCGAGCGGCGTTGAGCCAACAGGCAGGTCTTTCACCTCGCCCTTCGGCGTGAAGACAAATATCTGCTCTTGAAAGATATCATCTTTGACAGCCTCGACGAAATCGGTGTCGCTGGCGGATGTGGCATGAATATCGCGTTGCCACTCCGTCAATTGGCGCAACCACGACAACAGTTCCTTCGCCGATGCCGAGGCGTGGTCGCCCACATCCTTATAATGCCAGTGCATCGCCACGCCGTATTCAGCCGTCTCGTGCATGTCAAAGGTGCGAATCTGGATTTCCACAAGCTGATTGTCTTTACAGAAAACAGTGGTGTGCAACGCACTATAGCCATTGGGCTTGGGATTGGCGATGAAATCCTTGATACGCCCCTCTTTTGGCTTCCATAGACTATGCACGTGACCAAGCGCGACATAACAATCCTGCGTCGTATCGACGAGAATGCGGAACGCAATCAAATCGTGTATCTGATTCACGTCCACAGCCTGTTTGAGCTTTTCCAGCCCTTGCCCCTGCACGTCGCCAACATTACGCACCAATTTTTTGTAAAAGCTGTAGAGATGCTTGACGCGCCCCGATACCTCGGCCTTGACGCCTATAGCCTTCATCTCTTCGCGCAGAATGGCACATACGCTTTCAACATAGGAACGCCACTGCTTGCTCTCAGACTCGACCTCTTCACGCGCCCATGCATACATATCCGGTTCTAGCACCTGGAAGGCAAGGTCTTCGAGTTCACCCTCGATACGCGACATACCCAGACGCCCCGCGAGTGGTGCATAGATTTCGCGTGTCTCTAAGGCCATTGCTAATCGCTCTTGATGATCGTCATAATAGAGAGATTTGCACATCACGCGCATGGCGTGGAGACGATAGGCGAGCTTCAACAGTACCACTCTGGGGTCATCAGCCATGCCGATGAACATTTTACGCACCGTCTCCGCTTGCTGCTTCCGCATCGCCTCGCGGATACGCCGCTTTTTGCTATCAACGGTGGCTATATCGTCGCGGTCATCGCCATTTTTCGTCGCAGCATTCATGCTACCAGCAACACTCTGTTTCTTACGTTCGAGAATGTTGAGCCGCTCCATGCTTCCCACAACACGTGCTGTTACTGTTCCCAGCACCTGCTCGACCTCGACAAGCTCTAATCGACCCGCATCGACCGCCTCGAAGACCAGACCAGCCGTGACACCTATGGCGTCTGTATGCATAATCTCAGCAAGAATGGTGGAAACGGCGAGGGCATGTTCGAGCGGCGGTATGCGTCGTCCATTCATTGCTGGCACACCCCGGCACGTCTTTTGCACGAGATGAAGTGCTTCAATCACTTTATTCACATCGGCGGTGTTCATATAGCGTCGTACTAACGTGAGCAAACGTTCAATTGCCTCTAAAAACTCTTGCGGCTCCGCTACCTGTTCGGTTTGCTCTACTTGTTCCGCCTGTCCTGTATCCTGCGGTTGTTCTACAAAGCTCTCTACCATGATTGCATCTATTTTCTACACCGCCTGCTTCCGCTATCCCTGCACATCCTCAGCATGTCGGTGTCCTAGTGTTTGACTGTATGCCTTCTTAATACGCTCGTTCTATCACTATTTTATGTTCAATGCCCGTTCCACATTCACCACATTCTTGACCTGTCGCAAACGGCGGAAAAGACGCTCAAGCTGATCTTGCACACCATTCTCCACGTTGTCCGCCTGTATCTCCAGTGTCGCCGTAATGACCGCACGTTGCGATGATGTGTTCGTATTCGATGTAACCATTGCCATGTTGATACCAGCATCGGCAACCACCGCCGCGACATCGCGTAATAGCCCGGAGCGGTCATGCGCCGTGATGGTGACTGGCGCGAGGTAACTTTTCTCCTCAATTTGAAGCCAGTTCATATCAACCGATGCATCCTGCTTCGTATCACGACTTCTACGCCGCTTCAACAGCAGCTTACAGTCGTTGCGATGCACCAATATACCCTTTCCCGGTGTAAACTGACCCGTAATCAGGTCGCCCGGAATAGGGCAACAGCACTGCGCCATTGTGACAACGGGCAGATGCTCTCCGAGAGTTACTGCTTGATCGTCGTCACCCTCTAGTCCGGTTTGCGCCTGTCCATACGACCCACTGCGCTTCTCCGCCACCTTTGCACCATCGAAGAGTGCAAGGTCGTAGTGTTGGAGATGTGGCAAGAGATGCACCAGCACCTGCTCAACCATCAAATCTTCATGACCCAGTGCTACATAGACATCATCTAACGTAACGTATTTGCTTAACGAATTGTTCTTCGCACTTTCATCAGCCCACACCTGCCGAAGCAATCGCTCCATGTCCGCATCGAGTCCAGGAGTACGCGCAGATTTGAGCGCGAGGTCGAGACGCTCAAGGGGCCGGCCAAGAAGTGAACCCCGAATCGAG
>DAIQNC010000232.1:0-2516 GCA_036788655.1 Ktedonobacteraceae bacterium | reverse complement strand
ATTTCGCGCTCATACGTCTTGAGATAACGACGTATCTTGGTACGTGCGGCGGCGGTACGAGCAAACGACAGCCAGTCACGGGTCGGATGCACTGTCCTGTTGACCATAATATCAACAATCTCGCCGCCCTTCAACTCGTAGTCCAGTGGTACTAGTCGCGTCACGAGCCGACCCGAATCATCCATGTTCGTGATGATTCGCGCTCCCGCACAATGGTCGCCCAGATCGGTATGGATGCGGTAGGCCATGTCAACCGGTGTCGAGCCTCGCGGCAAATCCTTGACCTCACCCTTTGGTGTGAAGACAAAAATCTGATCCTGGAAGATGTCACCCTTGACCGCCTCTACGAATTCGTCCGCATCGGCTCCCTGCGGCAGTGAGCGTTGCCATTCACGCAACTGCTCAATCCACGACACCATCTCTTTATACGAAAGTTGCCAGCTATTCAGGGAATCGTTGCGACCCCCACGCCCGGCACGTCCTACACGCTCACGTAGATACCAGTAGCTCGCAACGCCATAATCAGCGGTACGCTGCATCTCGTGTGTACGAATTTGTATTTCCGCGAGCCGATTGTCGAGGCAGAAGACAGTGGTATGCAGCGATTGATACCCGTTCACTTTGGGCGTAGCGATAAAATCTTTGATACGTCCATCTTTTGGTCGCCAAAGCGCATGAATGTGACCCAGTGCCAGGTAACAATCATAGTCGGTATCAACGAGAATGCGGAATGAGAGCATATCATGAAGCTGCGTAATCTCGCTTCGCTTCTCGTCGTTCAGGCTCGGCAGGTCTTGTAGCTTACGATTGATACTGGCAAGGCTCTTCCAACGTACATCGACATCCGCATGGATACCAGCACGCACCATCTCTTCACGCAGTGTCTCACACACGCGGTCAATGTATGGCTGGCGTTGCTTCATCTCCTCTTCCACCTCACGGGCAAGCCACGCATAGCGTTCCGGGTCAAGATAGCTCAGTACCCGATCTTCAAGCTCTTCCTGTACAAGAGCCATGCCGAGACGACGAGCAAGTGGGACGTAGATTTCGCGTGTCTCACGCGACTTGCTCTGCTGCTGCGCTGGCGTCATCGCGTCCATCGTTCGCATATTGTGCAGGCGGTCTGCCAGCTTGAGTACGACAACACGCGGGTCTTCTGCCATTGCCAGCAACATTTTACGCACCGTCTCCATCTTCTGTCGTTGCTTATCTGCCGGAGATACGCTGGGTTTTGCTTCCTCATGATGCTCTTTTTGCTGCCCCCTACTACCCTTATCGTCCTTATTCCCCTCTTTTCCTGTCTCTTTTTCCTCATCTGAGGGTCTATGCGTGACGGCATCGAACTTCGTCACGCCATCAACGATACTGGCAACCGAATGACCAAACTGTTCTTGCAGGTCCTCTAATGAATAGCTTGTATCCTCTACCACGTCGTGAAGCAGCGCGGCAATAATTCCATCGGCATCAATACGCATACCCGCCAATAATTGCGCGACTTCCAGTGGATGCTGGATGTATGGCTCACCCGAACGGCGCGTCACCCCACCATGCGCTTCCTTTGCAAGCTCGTAGGCACGACGAATCCTCTGCTGGTCGTCGGGAGCCAGATATTGCTGTGTCTGTGCCAGCAAATCATCGAGCGTCATCTGGGATGGCATTATATAGGTCTCCAACATCGTGCATTCACCTGATTCTAAAAAGGGTACAGCTATATTAAACGGATAGCAACCGTGTGTGTCCTATTATAAGACGGATGACGTTGCTGTCAAGCCAATTATTATTTTTTTGAAGCCAATTAGTATAATTCTAGGGACAGAACCGCCATCTACTCTATATTTACTATACGACGATAATCCTAAAATCAGTGCAAAATATACCGTCACATGGGGATGCTGTACAGAGGAAATTTCTTCTTCTATAGAAGAGAACAGTGGTGAGGAAGGACATATTCCTGGTTTATTCGCGGCTATAAGAAAACAAATGAGGCGAAACGAAGAACACACCTTCGTTTGCCTCTGCAATGTCTGAATGAAGAGAATACGATAAGTTCAGTTAGCCGCGAGCGACACGCATCTTATCGTAGCAAGTGCTGCAATAGACGGGGCGATCATTCTTGGGCAAGAATGGAACCTGCGTCTCGACGCCACACTCGGCACAAATAACCGTATGCATCTCTCGTGGAGCGCGTTCTGGGCGGCTTCCTGTATTTCCGTTGGCACTGCGACGTGCGGCGCGGCAGGAAGGGCAGCGAGCGGGCTGGTTCATCAGACCTTTTTGCTGGTAGAACTCTTGTTCGCCTGCGGTGAATACGAAATCGGAGCCGCATTCACGGCATTTCAGGGTTTTGTCAACGAAGTTCAACTAGAGACCTCCTGTGTGATATGTTGGTAGTCCTCCGGGTCATATCCTTGCAGAGTCACCAGTTGTTCTCTCCCCCTACCAGCGTGGGATGAAGCGTCTGGACGGACACTGTACGCGAGACCGAGACGGGATACCGAGAAAAAGCATACACTATT
>DAIQNC010000231.1:0-6437 GCA_036788655.1 Ktedonobacteraceae bacterium | reverse complement strand
ACGGTCATAGGGATAATCGTCAATATCATCTTTATTGGCTTTTTCCTCTTCAACACCGCCGTTTATAACTATTCCTTTGGACGTTTGCTCTTTGTATCGGGTCTGGATCGTCGTCTGCCAGCCGTGATGAGCAAAGTGAATGCCAATAAAGTGCCGTGGGTCGCTGTGCTGGTGCAAAGCATTATCTCGGCCTTCTTCACTATCATAGCGTTCATCGTCGTCCCATATACGCTGAAGGCAGGTTTCCCACCTGCTGCTCTCTCAACAGTTGTCTACAGCATTCTGCAAGCAGCCGTAACCGTCATCTGGTGTGTTTCGATGGTGATTCTGTTTATCGATGTCATCATCATCCGCTCCAAGTACCGCGAGACCTTCGCACGTACTCAGCTTGCTCCCGACTGGGTGTTCTACCTGTGTTCTGCACTTGGCCTGATTGCAAGTGCTGTAGGCGTTATCGTCACATTCACCAATCCATGGGTGTCGCAGATTAGCAGCTTCCAGTGGGACATGTGGATTGGTGGTATCGGCATTCTGTCGCTCATAGTCGGTGCGGCCCTCTTCTTCATCGGCCAAGCCACAATCAAGAGAGATGTAAGCGATGAGGAGATAATCGCAGGGGCAACAAGCTAAGGAGCAATATTCTATGAACGTGCAGAACGTTGTAGAGCAGGCACAAGCCGCGAATTTGCGGCTTGTGCGTTTCCTCTATTGTGATAATGGTGGCATTCTTCGTGGCAAGGCGACACATGCCAGCAAGCTTGAGACGCGCATGGAAGAAGGCATCGGGCAGACGCTGGCTATGCAAGCATTCACGGGCGTTGAGTCGCTGGCAGCCGTTGAGGGCATGGGGCCAGTGGGCGAGTTTCGTTTGACGCCTGATCCGGCGACATTCACTATTTTGCCCTATGCTCCGGCTACTGGCTCAATGATGTGCGATATGATTCTTACTAATGGCGTCGCATGGGAAGCGTGTCCGCGTACCTTTCTCAAGCGTATGATTGCACGTCTGGCGGAGCGAGGAATGCGTGCCGAAGCAGCCGTTGAGCATGAATTTTATCTCACTCGTAAAGAGTTGGGAACCTATGTGCCAGCCGACAATAGCCTGTGCTACAGCAGTATTGGACTGGACGAACAGGCAGATGTTATCGACGAAATTCTCGCCGCGCTGGAGTCTCAGGGTATCTCGATTGAGCTATTTCATGACGAACTAGGCCCGGCACAGCAGGAGCTATCTATTCATCATGCCGACGTGCTGCGAGCCGCTGATAATGTGTGCCTTGTACGCGAGACGGTACGCAGTGTTGCTCGTATGTTCGATCTCTACGCTTCCTTCGCGCCCAAACCATTCCTTGACCAGGCTGGAAGTGGTGCGCATATTCACCTGAGCCTGTGGGGAGCAGAAGGGAGCAGACAGGAGCAGACAAATCTTTTCTATGATGCAAACGAGCGTGGTAGCCTGAGCCAGACGGGAAAATACTTTATCGGCGGTGTGCTACGTCATATTCGCAGCCTCGTGGCATTGACCTGTGCTAGCCCAAATTCATATCGCCGCTTACTGCCCCATTACTGGAGTTCGGCGTATGGCGCATATGGTTTTGATAATCGTGAGGGAGCTATTCGTGTGCCATCGCTCTTCAAGGGACGCGAGGCCGACTCGATCAATATAGAACTCAAGGCGGCAGACCATAGTGGCAATCCCTATCTAGCGATGGGCGCGTTGATTGCTGCTGGTCTCGATGGTATCAATCAACGCATCGATCCCGGAGAACCAGAGCAGATTGACCCCGGCAACTACAGTGACGAAGAGCGCGAACGGCGTGGTATTCATCGTCTCCCGACTTCATTGAGTGAAGCTCTTGACGCCCTCGAACGCGACGAGGTGTTGACCGAGGCTCTCGGCTCGTTACTCGCAACCTCATATGTAGCTGTCAAACGCAGCGAAGTAGACTTCTTCAAAGACAAATCGGCGGAAGAGGAGACGCTGCAACACTTTTATAAGTATTAGGTGTAGGGGCGTTATTCGATAACGCCCTGATTTGTATTTATTGCCTCGTCGCTATACTGATAAGAGAAGGATAATTTATACTTCATTTTGTATAGCGAGGTACGCCGCAATGCAATCGCCATATATACCGAATAATCATTATGCATCAAATAATCAAAATACACGAAGAAATGTCATACATAACTCTTCTGTTCAGCATCAGAAGCCTGTTCAACTGGTACGTCGTAATACCTTAAAACCTGCCTCACCTGCTTTATCAGAACAGACTGAACAATCTGAGCCTGTAGAACAGGAGCCGTCAGACGATTCATGGCTCAATGATACGCGAGTCGCATCCCCTCAACATACAACGGGAACGTCGCATAAGCACGTTGTTCATTATGAAGACTTGCCCACCGTTTCATTGATGGCACTGAACGATACCGCATATATAGCTACGCAAAAACAGGCTGAAGATGCTGACGCGACACAACGACTTCCAGCACATCGAACATCGCACGTTGCGAGACGTGATAGTACAAAAAGTCCTCATGTCACGGTCGATTTCAACGATTACGGCCCGATTCAAGTGTTATTAGATAACAAACACGTAAGTAGCATTACTGCGATGGGGCCAGAGCATATCTATGTTGAGTTGTGGGAACGATGTGGTGTGAATGGTAAGACGCGGCAGATGCAGGAGACACCATATCGTTTCCAGAATGAGCAGCATATGATGCGTATCATCGAGAATATGCTGCATTCTACAGGGCGTACCTTGTCCACACGCTGGTCAATCAATGATGTACGTCTACCTGATGGTTCGTTATTAAGCGTTTCCTTGCCGCCGGGAACAGCGCAAGGTCCGACATTCACCATTCGCAAGCCTAGAGAGATGTGGCAGTCGCTCGATGACCTTATACACGAGAAGGTGTTGACACAGGACATGGCGACTACGCTTCGTCGCTATGTGTTGGCACGACGCAATATCTGCATCTGTGGGCCTGCTGGCTCTGGCAAGACAACATTGCTCAACGCGCTTTGTGCAATAATACCCGACGATGAGCGCGTCGTCACGATAGAGAATGCAAACGAAGAGCGCGAACTACATATGCGTCATCCACAGGTCATCACACTGCTAACGCAACAGGAACGCGATTCTGAGAAGCAGGAGTCCTTACACCTCTCACTACGCGATATCCTGTCCCATGCCCATCGTATGCGTTCTCAGCGCATTATCGTGAGCCATTGTCACAGTGATGATGTACCCACATTACTCCGTGCAATGTTTGATGGAAACAGTGGTATCATGACGACAATGAACGCGCAAGATGCCGATGATTGCCTGTCACGCCTCGAATTGCTCTACTTAATGCATTATCTACGAGGTGGGCCAGCTTCTCAGGCAACACCAACGCTCAATGCATTGTTACGCGCACAGATTGCCGCATCACTACATATGATTGTCGCGCTTGCACCCGATTATACCGTGAAAGAGATAATCACAACGCCTTATACACGGTCTGCGTGATACATCACGCCACTACGTGTATCTTTTGTCGAAAGAGATAATCACAACGCCTTACGCACGATCTCTACAAAGTCGGGCTTAATACTTGCGCCACCAATCAAGGCTCCGTCAATATCGTCCTGTTGAAAGAACTCGTTGCTATTCTTCGAGGTGACGCTTCCACCGTAGAGAATATGCAACTGCTGCCCTATCTCTACACCGTACATGTTACTGTACAACTGCCGGATAAGCGAGGAGACTTTTTCTGCATCTTCTGGCGTTGCTGACTTTCCTGTACCAATTGCCCATATTGGTTCGTAAGCAATAATGACGGAATGCGCGTTTTCTGTTGAGAAGCCAGAAAGACTTCCCTGTACCTGCGAACGTATTACCTGCTCTGTTTCGTTTGCATTGTGCTGTTGCTCATTTTCGCCGATACAGATGATGGGATGCAGACTATGCTTAAACGCGGCCTGAGCCTTCTTATTCACCGTTTCGTCCGTCTCACCGAAATACATGCGACGTTCGGAGTGACCAAGAATCACATAGCTGCACAATTCATGCACCATCGTCGGTGAAATTTCGCCCGTGAAGGCTCCACTATCCTCATAGTACATATTCTGTGCGCCCATTTTGATATGCCGACGTTGTGCATCCGGTAATGTTTCCAGAACACGATGTACAGCGTCTAGAGATATTGATGGTGGACAGAGAATGCACAGAATTTTGTCGGAACCATGCGTCAGTTGACCTAGTTCAGGAAGAATCTCCTGTGCAAAGTGAGCCGCCTCACGCGGCCCTTTATTCATCTTCCAGTTACCCGCGATAATCAGAGATCGATTGTGTACAGACATGCTACGTAACCTGCCTTTATGTAAATGGACATGTTGTGCCGTGATTGATCACGGCTGTGTGCCAGACGAAAACCTGGACGCCCGTGATCAATCACGGCACAACATGTCCCCGACACCTTGCTACTTATCCTGCAACGCTGCGACACCCGGCAACGTGCGTCCTTCCAGAAATTCGAGCGAGGCTCCGCCACCTGTGGAAACGTGCGTCATCTTATCTGCCGCGTGTGCCTGTTCGACTGCCGCTGCGGAGTCGCCGCCGCCGATGATGGTGAGTGCGCCATCCTTTGTGCGCTCTTCCAGGATGCGGATGATAGCGTTTGTGCCTTCGGCAAATGGCTCCATCTCCGCGACGCCCAGTGTGCCGTTCCAGACGATAGTGTTGGCGGTATTGAGCAGTTCGCGGAAGTTCGAGACGGTGGCAGGGCCGATATCGAGAATGCGCCATCCCTCTTTAGGAACTTGATAGCAGGGAACGGTTTTGTAAGCGGCATCGGCTGCAAAGCGATCCGCGATGACGACGTCCGAGGGAAGGTGTATCTGCTTATTATGCTCACGGGCCTTGCTCAGAAGCTCAAGTGCCGTGTCTACTTTGCTTGGCTCGAACAGTGACTCGCCAATCTCGTAGCCCTCGGCAGCAAGAAAAGTATTCGCCATGCCACCACCGATGAGAATGATGTCGGCAAGGTCAATCAGACGCTCCAACACGCGGATTTTGTCAGATACCTTTGCGCCACCGATAATCGCGGCGAATGGACGTTTTGGACTCTCAAGTGCCGACCCCAGGAAGTTAATTTCCTTCTCCATCAGGAAGCCAGAGACAGCAGGAAGATGACGTGCCACTCCTTCGGTTGAGGCATGAGCGCGGTGTGCCGTACCGAAGGCATCGTTGACGTATATATCGCCGAACTGTGCTAGTTGACGTGCGAACTCGGCCTCGTTTTTCTCTTCGGCTTTGTGGAAGCGTAAGTTTTCCAGTAAGAGAACTTGACCGGGTTGCAATGCTCTGACCTGCTCTTCGATTTCAGCACCTGTGCAGTCGATAGCGGAAATGACGGGACGATGTAGTAGCTCGCTGAGGCGTTGCGCGATGGGAGCCATGCGAAGCTTCTCGACGACCTGCCCATCAGGGCGACCAAGATGCGACATGAGGACAACCGAGGCTCCGTGTTCGAGTAGATAATTAATAGTGGGAAGCGCGGCAACAATGCGTGTATCATCAGTGATGTGCCGCTCGACGCCGAGCGGCACATTGAAATCGACACGCACGAGGACACGCTTATTTTGCACGTCGATATCGCGTATCGTCTTCTTGTCCATTAGAAGCCCTTCTGTCCAATGAAGTCGGCGAGGTCGGCGACGCGGCTCGAATAGCCCCACTCGTTATCGTACCATGCAAGAATCTTTACCATGTTGCCACCAAGCACCATCGTGGAGAGGCCATCGACGATGGACGAATGCGAGTCGCCACGGAAGTCCGTCGAGACAAGCGGCTCCTCAGTGATAGCGAGAATGCCATTGAGCGGTCCATTTGCGGCTTCGGCAAAGGTTGCGTTGATTTCGTCGCGTGTCGTGTTCTTCCGAAGTGTTGCCACGAAATCTACGACGGAGACGGTGATGGTGGGGACGCGCAGCGACATACCATCGAAGCGGCCTTTGAGTTCTGGAATGACCAGGGCGAGCGCACGTGCTGCACCTGTCGAGGTCGGAATGATGTTCGCACCGGCAGAGCGAGCGCGGCGTAAATCCTTATGTACCTGGTCGAGAATGCGCTGATCGTTGGTGTAGGAGTGTATCGTATTCATCAGGCCATGCTCGATGCCGAAGGTATCATTCAGCACCTTCGCGGTAGGTGCGAGACAGTTGGTAGTGCAGGATGCGTTAGAAATGATATTGTGCTTCGCCGGGTCATACATGTTATCGTTGACACCAAGAACGATAGTGATATCCTCACCCTTTGCCGGGGCCGAAATAATGACCTTCTTTGCGCCACCTTTGAGATGTGCTGCCGCCTTGTCCGCATCGGTGAAAAAGCCTGTTGACTCAATCACGAGCTGTACACCGAGGTCGCCCCAGGGAATTTGCGCCGGGT
>DAIQNC010000230.1:0-6492 GCA_036788655.1 Ktedonobacteraceae bacterium | reverse complement strand
CGGATTCATCACGTCCGAACGTGGGATATACTAGAAGGTGCGGACGTGATGAATCTGTCCCTACGACGTATCCACGTTATTTTGTTAATGTCCATCAATTACGCCCCTACGAAACTCAACGTTTGACGCCACGAATATAGTGAACGGTCATTGTGCCGAGCAAGCAATACAAAATCGACATGCCGAAGAGCAGTTGAAAGCCAATCGTCGGATGCCCAGTTTTTGCCATGCTATCAATGAGCGGGCCACCGAGGACGGGCGCGATAACCTGTGGCAACGAGAGCGAGATATTCCAGACGCCCATATCACGTGCATGATGTTTGCGTGAGGGTAGCACATCGGCAACTAACGCCCAATCGACGCTAATGTACGCTCCATAGCCCAGACCGAAGATAGCAGCGGCGGCAAGAATGATGGGTAGCGATTGGGTGACGACGAAGACAAGCCCGACCAGAGCCATCAATCCTCCGGCGAAATAGACCAGACGCTTGCGCCCAACACGGTCTGAGAGCCATCCTGCCAGAATTGCACTGACCAGACTGGTCAGCGAAAGAATGATGACGAAGTTTGTCGTCTGCGCCTCTGGATGAGCGGCATGGACAATATCACGCATGTAGTATTGCAAGAAATCCTGTACCGTATAGATGCCGAGCATCATTACGAGGCGCGTCACCAGCACCCACGCAAAATCAGGATTGCGTCGTGGATGAAAGCCAAACAGACGTAGAATACCTATCGTTGCAATCACTTCCAGCACTACCTGCTGTACATCGCCGCTAATCGAAATAGGTGTGAGATGCAACATGTTCCAGAGTGTCATCATAATCCACGCGATGAACGCAACGATAAGTGTACCTGAAACGTTTCGTACTACAGAAGGCGTTAGCCAGGTAAGCCGTGTAGTGTGAGCCGTATTGTTGGATGATGACAACATATCAGGCTCGAACGGTACATAATGAGTTGTCAGGTGTCGAGGATTAGCCGCTCGTTCTCGAATGGAAAAGATGGTAATGAGCATCATGGTTATCATCACCAGCATGATAACGCCATAGGTAATCCAGAGGTTATGCTCATAGGGAACGGTGGGAAGATTGGCGTCGATAAATATACCTGCGAAGACGACGCCAACGACGGAACCAAAGGTTGCCATAAAGCCCATCATGCCTGATGCTATGCCACGTTGCTCTTCTGGCACGATATCGGGTAAGAGGGCATGGAATGGTGCAGTTGCCGCATTGTTGAAAAGTTGCACGAGGGCATAGGCGATTGCCAGCGAAATAATATTGGGAGCGAATGCCATCCAGACAAGGCATCCCAGATTGAGGAGTGTGCCGATGAAAATATAGGGGCGGCGGCGTCCAAGTGCCGCGAGCCGTCCGCGTGTGCGGTCGCTCAGAAGACCGAAGAGTGGGTTTGCGATGAGTGAGACAAAAGCTCCAGGGATAAGAATAAATGCTAAAGCTTCTCCCTTGTGGGCGTTACCGACAAGTTTGAGAACCTGGCTAGGAAGAATGATAATACCAAGTGCAGCCCAGTGAAAGTTCAAGGCAAACCAGAAAATACTGAGGGCGAAAATTTTTGCCCGGCGAAGCCTGGGAAGATGTAGTTCAGGATGTACTATCTGTACGGCGCGAACCGTCTGTACAGGTGGTACAGTGGGTGCAGTGAGTATGGTGGGTACGGTGGGTAATATCTCTTGCCCCAACATCAGTTCTTCCCGATTGACTATCGTCATCGTGGCGTGTTCCTTTCAGTGAAATTTTGTAATGGCTCTTAAAAATAGTAGAGATTATATGACTGAGGCACAGGAGAAGTGCAGTTTGATCAAAGGATTTTGTATGTTCACGCATCGCACCCGTGTTATGTTCATCGCTACCTGTTGCATTGTACTCCTTTCAGCATGTTCAGGGAAAGCATATAGCCCTATTTCTGGTACTACTGATAGTACCAATACACCTACTGCGAAACATACGGCTATCGTATCACCAACTCCTCATCTCACATCGACAGTATTCCCTTCGCCTACTCCTGATAAAGCCCCAACACGCTATACTGCACATGTTGTGTTGCGTGGCGTAGGACGCCCGGATGACCTCGTATTTGATCAGCAAGGACGTGTGTTGTTCAGCGACTATTATAATGGCACAGTGAGCCGCGTCAACGCAAATGGTACTGTGACGGTTCTGCTGCATGGTCTCGCCGGGCCAGAGGGTCTTGTGGTGTTATCGGATGGGACGCTCGTTATCGCGGAGCAGCGTACAAACCGTATTCTAGCACTTCCACCGGGTGCGTTTTCACCAAATATACTACGAACACTGCCAGGGATGCCGAGTACAGCACCGTGTAAAGATGGTGTAGATGGAATTGCACTTGACCCGACGAACAATACGCTTATCATTCCTGATAGTCCGACGGGGAATGTCTATCGCATGAGTCTTGATGGTCAATCACTGACACTGCTTGCATCCGGTATTACCCGTCCGGTAGGGGCAATTGTTGATGCACAGGGAACGGTCTATGTTGCTGATGAGTGTGGCGGTGCATTGTGGCGCATTACACCTGATGGGAAAACAACGCGCACTGGTGGCTTTGGCAAGCTTGATGATGTGGTACTCGATACATACGGCAACGCCCTTGTCATTGACCTTGCCCCATCCATTCATGCCCTCATTCGTTACAACCTCTCAACGGGTACAAGAACGACTCTGGCAAGTCATGGCTTCATCGAGCCACAGGGACTTGCTATTGATGCACATGGAGATATCTACGTGTCGGATGACTATGCTGATATGATTGTGGAGTATATACCTGGATGATTCAATCTTCATTATCGTAGCGCAGTGCGCGTATTCCCTCGGCTTCTTACTGTATAGACAACCAGAGCCAGTAATATCAAAATGCAACCGACAAGACAGACCCCATTCCAATGTGCGATATTCCATGCATAAGCACCGAGCAACGAGCCGAGCGAGCCACCGATGAAGTAGGAGACCATATAGACCGTATTGAGACGACTTCGTAGCTCCGCCTTGAGGCTGTAGATGCGTGTCTGATTCGTGATTTGTGTTCCCTGTGTTCCCAGGTCAAGCAGGATGACGCCAATGATGAGACCCCAGAGAAAATGCCCGATAAGCCAGAGTAGCACGAAGGAGAGCAAGGCTATGGTGAGTGTGATACTTGTAATGTTGCGTGGCTGAATGCGGTCTGAAAGTTTTCCTACAACCGATGCAGCAAGCGCACCTGCCACACCAACCAGACCGAAGAGACCTGCAACTTCACTTCCGAAATGGTAAGGCGGAGTGCCAAGAAAGAAGACGAGCGTTACCCAGAAGGCACTGAACGCTCCGAAGACGAGGCCACCAAACAGACTGGTCTCTCGCAATATCGGCTCTGTGCGAATAAGTCCCCACATTGAGCGTAGCAGGTGCGCATAGCTCAGGTGTTCGTGCGGTTCCTCTGTGGGAAGCATGAAACGTAGTACAAACAGTAATGCAATCATCATGGCGGCGGCAACCCAGTAGATGGCTCGCCAGCCGAAATGTGCCGCGACAAAGCCACTGAGTGTTCGTGCCAGCAGTATGCCGATGAGGAGACCGCTCATGACTATGCCGACGACGCGCCCACGCTCCTGCGGATGAGCAAGCGTTGCTGCGAACGGGATAAGTATTTGTGGTACAACAGTCGTAAAGCCTAGCACAAAGCTGGCAATCGCTAAAAATAGGAGCGTCGGAGCCAGTGCCGTTGCTATCAACGAGATTGTGACTATACCGAGCATGATAACGGTCAACGAACGTCGGTTGAAGGCGTCTCCCAGTGGAATAATAAGCAAGAGGCCAAGCGCGTAACCTACCTGCGTCAGTGTTGCTACAATACCTACCGCAGCTTCTGATGCTCCGAAACTGAGTTTGATATCGGCAAGGAGCGGCTGGATGTAATAGAGGTTAGCAACCGAAATAGCACACGAAATCGCCAGCACCCATACTAGCCTGGGGTCGATTGTGGGTTTGTTTTGAGGTAAAGAAGCTCCCTGCGTTACTTTGTCCGACGTTTGTGCCATGATACGTGCGTCATCTTTCTTCAAGATAAAAAATAGGCGTGTTTAAGCGTAGACTTCACTGGTTTGCGGAGAGACATCGGTGTCGCTAGAATGAACACGTCAGCGAGATTGGTATATATGACAGAGAACGCTTTGAGTGGCGATATGTATTCCCAGGTTGAAGGTAGTAGTGTAATAAAGAAAAAAAAGGTGTCAAAGGGCGAAAAGGGCGCATAGGCGAGCAGGGTGTCAAAGGCTAGCGGGGTGTAATAAATTAAGGCCCCCTACAGATGTTATGGTACAATGCGTATCATCTTGTGAATATTAAACTGAGATTCGGAGCTATTTCATGAGTAAACGTACCTCTATGCAAGAGGCTATTTCGCGTTATGTGCCGGATGGGGCGTCTGTTGCTATGAGTCTCGCACTTGAGCCAGTGATTCCATTTGCGGCAGGTCATGAGATTATTCGTCAACGGAAACGTGGCTTGACACTCATTGGGCCTATTTCGGATATTCTCTTCGACCAGCTTATCGGTGCTGGTTGTGTCGATAAGGTCGCGGCGGCATGGGTGGGCAATGTCAGCGCGGGTCTGGGACACTGCTATCGACGTGCGACGGAGAAGGATATTCCACATCATCTCGCTGTTGAGGACTATAGCAACCATACTATCGCGCTCGCGTTGCTGGCGGCTGGCATTGGTTCACCCTATATTCCAACGCGCTCATTGCTTGGGAGCGATATTCCACGCCAGAATCCGAGGTTACGCATCGAGCAATCGCCGCTTGATAATACTCCTGTGTTGTTAGTTCCTGCACTCCAACCAGATGTAGCGATTTTGCATGTGCAACGTAGCGACGACGAGGGCAACGCGCACCAGTGGGGCAGTCTCGGTATCTGTGAAGAGGCGATGATGGCGGCGCGGGACGTGATTATTGTTGCCGAAGAGATTGTGCCACATGCCGTGATTGTGAGTGACCCGAACCGCGTTATCGGCCCTTCCTATAAGGTACGTGCTGTTGTGCATGAGCCATTTGGTGCGCATCCCTCGATTGTGCAGGGCTATTACAACCGCGACCATGTCTATTTCCACAAATACCATACGCGCACACGTACTGCCGAAGGCTATCAGCAGTGGCTTAAAGAGTGGGTACTGGATGTGCCGACACGAGCGGAGTATATCAAAAAGTTGGGAGATGAGCGTGTACAATCGCTTGCTATCAAGGAACATCAATATGCTGCACCCGTTGATTATGGCTACTAGAGAAGGAAGTAAGCAATGACAGAAATGGCCTATACTCCACGTGAATTGATGGTGGTGTGTGCTGCACGACAGATACAGGATGGTGAAAACGTCTTCGTTGGGATGCGGCTTCCTCTCATCGCCTTCGCACTGGCAAAGCGTACTCATGCTCCCAATTGTATCGGCCTGTTCGAGACAGGGACGATGCGTGATACACCTTCATCTGAGCTACTCTATACGATGGGAGATGCACCAAATATCACAGGTGCTATCTGGACAACGCATACAGTGAGTTTGCTTGGACAGATGGCAGCGGGTGAGGTGCAGCTAGGCTTTATCGGTGGCGCAGAAA
This sequence comes from Ktedonobacteraceae bacterium, assembly GCA_036788655.1. Classification (GTDB taxonomy): domain Bacteria; phylum Chloroflexota; class Ktedonobacteria; order Ktedonobacterales; family Ktedonobacteraceae; genus JBBQVS01. The sequence goes on along the minus strand of DAIQNC010000230.1, from coordinate 861 downwards.
TTGACCGTTATGGCAATCTCAATACCTCTGTGATTGGCGACTGGCAACATCCAACGGTACGCTTGCCGGGAAGCGGTGGCGGAGCTGATATTGCCTCGCTTGCAGGGCGGCTTGCTATCATTATGCCTCATGATCGTCACCGCCTGCGTGAAAAGGTCGATTACGTGACCAGTCCCGGCTATGGCTATCCTGACGAGCATGGGCCAGCAGGGATTGCATGGCGTAAGCGTGTTGGCCTTCCTCGTGGCGGCCCATCCGCACTCATCACCACCATAGCCGTCTTCACCTTCGATCTCGAAAACGGCGAAGCGATGCTGCAATCCTATCATCCCGGCACGACCATCGAGCAGGTGCAGGAGCAGACGGGTTGGCCTCTACGTCTTGCCCCCGATTGTGCTGAGACCGTGCCACCGAGTGCGGACGAACTGCGCGTGATACGTGAATGCGACCCGCAAGGTGTGTGGACGAAGTAGAACAATGACGAAGTAGAACAATAAGGTAGGGAAATAAATGCCTTCCCTACCTCATAGCAGCAATCAGGAGAAACATCGGGCGGCGCGTCTCATCCTGCATATCGGGACGGCTGTTCAGCATTTCCTGTGTTGGTTGAGGTTCGGAGAGTCTGGTAATGGTGAAACCAGCGTCAAGGAGCATGTTCAGATAGGTGGCGACGGTTCGATGATATTTGATGACATCGTGACCTAGAAATCGTGCCTGACGCATACCTTCATCCTGGTAGCGGTCAACAGGCCAGTGCAACCGTTCACCATGTTGCCCATAATACCAGTCCTGTGCAGGAAGAGCAGTGAAGATTGGATGCTCGACTGAGAAGACAAACACGCCATGCGGTTCGTACCGCAT
>DAIQNC010000229.1:4236-6496 GCA_036788655.1 Ktedonobacteraceae bacterium | reverse complement strand
TTAGACGGTGTAATTATCGACAGTGCAGAAGATCATCGCAAGGCATGGCAACGTCTGGCTCGTGAAGAAGGTGTGCCATTTACTGATGAGCAATTCTGGGCCACTTTTGGTCAACGCAACGATAGTATTATCCCGCTCATCTGGGGGCCAGTCTCTCCTGACCAACTAAAAGCACTGGCAGACCGCAAAGAAGCCTACTTTCGTGACTATGTACGGAATACAGCAACTCCGCTTCCTGGCTCGATAGAGCTATTAAGTGCGCTTCATGATGCAGGATACGCACAGGCTCTCGGCTCATCGACGCCTATAGCAAACATCAACTTGATTAAAGATGTGCTGGGGCTGCAACGTTACATCGCCGTCTTCGTCTCCGGTGAAACTGTACCGCATGGTAAACCCGCACCGGACATATTCCTTAAAGCGGCACAGGAACTAGGCATCGAGCCAGTGCATTGCCTGGTAATTGAAGATGCTGTAGCTGGAATCGCGGCGGCGCGTGCTGGAGGCATGTACACTATTGCCGTTGCAGGCGAACGACACTTGCCGGGTTTACAAGTTGCCAACATCGTTGTCCGTGACCTGACGGAGGTATCACTTGAGCGCATTCAAGCCATTGCGTGAAGATAGTACGGATAGCATTAAAGTTGACAGGCAAGCGCAATCATGGCACAATACACCTCACATGGAGGTGTAGGGACTCCGGTGGGTCTCACCGTCTTCAAAACGGCTGGGGGGTCGCTCGGCGCGGTCTCCGGTGGGTTCGACTCCCATACGCCTCTGCCACCTCCACAAACTCTTTACTGGTGCAGAATAAAGTGATAGCCGAACACCCTCTGAGCGTCCGGCTATCACTTAACAAATGTTCAAACTATGTTCGGGCAGTTGCTTAGTAGGAAGTTACACAGCTACTGCTCGCATTGCTCCAGAGCGGCTGCACCGCATAGTAGTTCGAACCAAGTGTGATGTTGGTGGAGTTACTCGCCCAGGCGCACAAGTCACCGATTTCCTCGCCAGACGAGCCAGTGCTAGTGATCCAACCAAAGTTTGTCGAGGTTCTCTCAGGATGAGGATCGGTCACGGCCTCGGCATATTCGTGACCACCCACGATGGAGAAGCCATCGAAGTAACCATTGCCATAGCTATCGTTGCTCCCATTGACGAAGTTTCTTCCGCAAGACGTTCCGGCATCAGGCATGTAGGGCATATAGGCATAGGCCATTTGCGTACTTGAAGTCGGCTCATCATGCCAGGCACACCAGCTCGTGCCAAAGCCACTCATCGAGTGGCCGTGAGGCGTGAAGACGAAGTAGGTCGCGTTGGCATTGTAAGCACCGAAGTGATTCATGAGCCGGGTGGCGGCACTCTGAATCTGGGACTGCGTAGGTCGCGTTGGAACCGAAGTCGTATCTACCCATGTTCCTGCCAGTTGACCAGTGGGGTTGGTGATATGGGTGCCACCACTTCCACAACTCGTCGAGCCAGTCGCAATGCCCTGACAATACTGGGTGTTGATGTGATCCCAGGAACTTCCGCCAACGTTGCTGAAGAAGTTTTGGACGTAGGTCTGGGCCTGTTTACTGCTATAGCCGCCTGTGGAGAAACCGGTATTCCATTGGCTCCCCCACCAACTGATGTAGACCACCGGAGTCGTCTCGACAGACCCACCCTGGTACACCAGGTTGGTGCCAGCAGTTTTAAGCTTTTGACCATGGAAGATGCCCATGAGATGAGGCGTAGAAGTCGTAGAAAGACTGGCAGCAGAAGCAGAGGCTGATTGGGCAGCCAGAGCAGTCAAAGCCAGGGCGCACACAGCAACGCCAATGGCGAGACGGAAAATAAAAGAGGCAATCTTTGAGTGGTACAAGAAGCGTCTCCTTTTCTTTATGAAGAGATCTTGTCGTGTCCATGCACGATACCCGTTGTATCGTCTGTACAAGACTTCCTGGCACTGGTTGTCATAGTACAGGTGGAACGATGCAGCATGAGAAACATACAGGGGACACACGACGAACGAACGACCTGACGAGTATCTGTCCTTCCATGTTGACATGAAGGAAATACATCGATCAGGAGACAAGCTGTGTTGAGGAAAAAACTCAAGGATCCTTCATGATGGCACCCCCAATTGAGGACACAGGAGTAAACCTGTGATTGAGTAGAAGAATCTACATTCCTCTTTGTGAAAGTATACACGATTACCTTTAGAAAAGTCTAGAGTAGTTGAGTGATTTTCAACGACTGGGATTCTTTTTATTTCATT
>DAIQNC010000229.1:0-4211 GCA_036788655.1 Ktedonobacteraceae bacterium | reverse complement strand
GGAATTACAGTGGAGTTCTCACTTCCCTCTTCCTTACGGATATGTTATAGTTCATCCAATGCTACGTTAAAATTCATCAATACTTCTCTCTAAAAAGTTATACGTTACACATTTCTACAGTGAAATGGTTTATAGCAGTAACCCTGAAAAGCTGGTACATTGACATACATCAACTGAATGTACTCGGAGGTGCTTATGCGCTTTTGCTTTATCCTTGAAGAACAGTACCGTAATGATCCCATGCCCACTGTTGTTGCAGACCAATTGCTTCAATGGGGTCACGACATTGATATATTGGAGCCGCAAGAGACTATCACGGATTTATGCGACCTTACCGCACAGGGATATGATGCGTATGTATTAAAGTCTCTTGCAGATGGCCCCGGTATGAGCATTCTTGCTGCGGCAGAAGCGGTTGGCATTCCAACGATAAACAACTCACGCGCAATTCGGCTTGTTCGAGATAAGGCGGTTGCTGCTGCCTTCGCTCGCGCTCATGGGCTTCCCGTTCCCCCGACATACTTTGTTGCTCATCCCGGTCTGCTCAAACAGGTTCCGTTAGAAGATTATCCCCTTGTCGTGAAACCAACAAACGGCAGTTCGTGCAGGAACATCTATCGCTTAAACAGTCCTGCCGATCTGGACACGTTAGAGTTGAGCGAGGAGGAAGGTGGCTTTTTGCTTGCGCAACGATATGCCGAAAACACTGGATTTGACATCAAAGTCTATGTGACGGGCAGTGAGGTGTATGCCGCGATTGCAAAGAAGTCTCCACTTCACGGTGAGGTCGAGGAGAAATTTATTCCCCTTTCGCCAGAGTTACGGAAAATCACCCTGCAAGTAGGTAAACTTTTTGGGCTTGATATCTACGGTATAGATGTCGTAGAAACGCCACAGGGTCTTGCCATACTCGACATCAACGACTTTCCCAGTTTCGGGCGTGTCCCACGAGCAGTGATACGAATTTCAGAGTACATCCTTCATGCCGCAAAACAGGCAGAGAAAAAACGTACTGTCCACATCGAGCGAAAGAAACGACATATTCCTATCGACGAAGCGAAGTTCATGTTTGCAGAAAGTGCAAAGTCCTCAGAGATGGTGAAGAAAGAAGGAGAAGCTCATGCGTGAAGACTATACAAAGGTTAGCCTCTCTATTATGCAACTGCCAGATGTTGTTACACATCTCTTCGAGAAAGCTCATCGCCCTTTAGTATTAGAAGCAAAATCTCCGGTGAAGCTTTATGTGCGCTACTTGCGGCGCAAACCGGAGCGTGGACTTGCGGTTATTTATGATGTGAATGCAGGCAAGCAAAAGAAAGAAAAGCGAGGGAAAGACCTGTATCACTCGCTTAGTCTGACCCTCAATGAACAGGCACTTGACGGTTCTCGCATTCGTTTCACTGAGACCGAAGCTCAACAAGCATCTTGCACTATTCAACCATCGGGTGTTTTAGAGGCCGGAGCATTGGGTCTCGCTGTACAGCCATTTCCAGCAGATGATAACCTGCCTACGCTTGTAACATGCTGTAATCCTATGGCACAGCCTTCCCTGTTACAGGATTTACAGAGAACTGTACAACGCTATTTCGATGACGAGAACTGGCATATCGTATCCGCAACAGTCATCCCTGTACGCTATAAACCTGCAAGCCGTTGTGTTCTTCGCTATCTGCTTACGGTAGAAAATCTTGCTGGAGCAGTGCCACAGCGTAAAAATGTGACGGTTTTTGGCAAGGTCTACGCAGATAGAAAACAGGCATACGCTGTGCAATCGTTGCAACAAAGACTGTACCAGGAGCAGGTAGCCAGACGAGGAAGCATCGTTTTGGGACAAACACTTGCCACGCCACTACTTCCACAGCCACTCGGTATAGATGAAGCACTTGGCTTGACATTTAACGAAGCGGTTCAACCAGCGAGCGCGGAAGAACCACTTCGGCTCGGTGTACGTGCCTTGCAAGTGTCTTTCGACTATGGACACGGTGGTGAAGTTACGAATGTGATTATCCCAACCAGAGAGCTACAACTTACAGCGATTGCGCTTGCACGACTGCATACAAGTTCAGTACAGCCAGATACAGGGACGAAACGAACCGGGTCAAAAGAGGCAAAGCGTGCCTCTGAACGTGCAAAGCTTATCGCAACTGCCAATCCAGAACAGGCACAGGAAGTACGTCGTCTTTCACAATACTTGATCTCACGGTTAGAAGCCCCACGCGATGTTGTGTACCGACCTGCTCATGGGGGATTTAAGGCGAGTCAATTGCTCTTCCACAGCGATCAGGTATTCGTGGTCGATTTTGATGGGTTTTGTCTTGCAGAAGCTGCACTGGATGTTGGGTACTTTCTCGCCTACCTGCGTCCAAGTGGGTTGTGGTATGGACGGGCAGGAATGCGACAATGGTTCGAGGCTTCTGCACAGGTCTTTAGACAGACATACAAACAAGCCATGCTTGAACTTGGAGAGAGCGAGGACAACGTTGATACTATCCTGAAAAGCGTCCGGCTCTATGAAGCGGCACTCATTTTCAAAATTGCGACACGGCGTGTCAATCGTCTCAATAGTCCACGCCCCAAAGAACTGTCTGCTATGCTACGCGAGATTGAAACTTGCCTGTTCGACGGGCTAGAGCAAGGATAAGGGGGACATATCCATGCGTTTCTGTTTTATCGTCGAAGAACGATACCGCAATCAACCGATGCCGATAGTCATTGCCGACCAACTGAGACAATGGGGACATGATGTGGATATATTGGAGCCGCACGAAACAATCATGTACTTATCGGAGCTTCGAGAGCAAAAATATGATGCCTATGTACTCAAAACATCAGCTGATGGCCCTGGTCTCAGCATCTTAGAGGCGGCAGAGGCAGTAGGATTACCAACGATTAACAACTCACGGTCAATCCGTCTCGTGCGCGATAAAGCTGTTGCGGCAGCCTTTGCTTATGAACATGGCTTGCCTGTACCACGCACCTACTTTATTGCTCATCCAAAGCTGCTGGTGCAAGTGCCAGAGACAGCGTATCCAATCGTTGTAAAGCCGTGTAATGGAAGCTATTGTCGTGATATTTATCGACTGAATAGCCCTGCTGACCTGACGACGTTGAAGATTGCAGATAGCAATGAGCAGTTCTTTCTAGCACAACACTATGTAGAGAATACAGGCTTTGATATTAAGCTCTATGTGACAGGCGAGGAAGTGCGTGCAATTGTCAAGAAATCGCCGCTTCATTCGACTGTCAAGGAAGGTCTGATTCCAGTCACTCCGGCATTGAAAAAGTTAGCGGTGCGCGTTGCTAGACTTTTTGGACTGGATATCTTTGGATTGGATGTCGTCGAAACCCCCGACGGTCTGATATTGCTAGACATCAACGACTTCCCCAGTTTTAGCATGATTCCGCGTGCAGTGGCAACCGTTTCAGAGTATATACTCCATGCGGCAAAACGCGCTGAAATGGAGCGTCTGGCAAAGAGTACACGACGACAACACCGCTCAGTAGAGAAAGAGAAAATGTCATGACTATTTGCATGATTATGGACAACCCGGAAACATCTCATCATCCTATAATCGCAAAGGCGTTACAACAGCTTGCAACGACTCATACCGTTCGTATGCTCGATGTACGCACACTGACTGGCAATGAGGCTATCATGCAAGAAAGCAAGTACCCTCTAGCAGACCTCTACCTGCTAAAATCACATGCACCACAGGCATTGGATGTCGCGCAGGATGTCGAACAACGTGGAGGCCTGGTGGTCAATAGTTGGGCAGCATCGGTAGCATGTCAAGACCGTCTACAAATGACAGAGTATATGGTCAAGAGCAATCTCCCCTGGCCTCGGACCCAAAGCTTTGACACGCTCACAGAGCTAGTAACGCAATCTGAATCAGGCATACAAATACCTTATCCTTTCATCTTGAAAAGCAGATATAGCCATCGCGGAGACCTTGTGGAGAAAGTAGAGAGCAGAAAACAGATAGAAGCACTCGCCGAAACATGGGGTCAAGAGCCAGTCATTGTGCAAGAGTTGGTAGCCAGTGATGGTTGGGATATCAAGGTCTGGGTTATTGACGAACACATCTATGCGGCACGTCGCCGTACACCGCTAGACGCAACCGCCTCAAAAGAGGATTTTCCCATTTCAAACGAAGAGCTATCGAAGCAATTTCAACACATTATCATAGAAATCGGGCGCGTTTTTCACT
>DAIQNC010000228.1:0-6539 GCA_036788655.1 Ktedonobacteraceae bacterium | reverse complement strand
TTGGCGGATTATTCATGCCGACGATGAAGTAACAGCCAGGTGCGGCATCGAGGAAGAAAGCCATATCGTCGCTACCCGATGTCAGCACTTGTTCGTCGCTATCGACCTGATTTTCGCCAACGGTTGCAATGGCAGCTTCCTGGACGAGTTCAGTCATGGCAGGGTCGTTGATACATGGTGGGCAACCATCCATAAAATGTACATCGCAACTACCACCCATCGTGGATGCAACCCCCTCAGCAACCTCATGGATGCGACGTATCATCTTGTCTCGATGCTCCTTTGTATAGGCTCGCATCGTTCCCTGTAACGCTGCCGTTTCAGGGATGATGTTGAAGGCTGTGCCAGCGTGAATAGTGCCAATCGTGATGACGGCTGGACTGAACGGTGATGTTTCGCGGCTGATAAGCGTCTGGAGTGTCGTGATAATCTGGGCCGCGATAACGATAGGGTCAACGGCTCCTTCGGGCATGGCCGCATGTCCGCCCTTGCCGTGTACCGTCAACTCGAACATATCAGCACTGGCAAAGACCGTGCCAGCGCGAACACCGACACGCCCCATCGTGTAGTTGCTGATAAGGTGCAGACCGATGACGCCATCAACGTCTTTCATGACCCCTGCTTCAACCATTGGTTTCGCGCCACCGATGCGCTCCTCGGCTGGCTGGAAGAGAAATTTCACGTTGCCTTTGAGTTCTGAGCGTCGCTTCGTCAGAATGTCGGCGACAGCAAGCGCAATCGAGGTATGCCCATCGTGTCCACAGGCGTGCATCTTGCCATCGACCTGTGAACGGTAATCGACATCGTTCTCCTCGTAGATGGGTAGCGCATCCATGTCAGCGCGTATTGCAAGGGTCTTTGCATCTGCACTACCTGCCTCGCCGCGTAACAGGCCAACAACGCCTGTTTTTGCAACGCCCGTCTGCACCTCTAACCCCAACGCTTTCAAACGTTGTGCTACGATGCCAGAGGTACGCACCTCTTCAAACGCCAGTTCGGGATGCTCATGCAGGTCGCGGCGCATCGCTACGAGGTCTGGTACAAGTTCATCAATCTCGGCCTTGAGAGGGTCGGGGGAAGTCATCGGTGTAGTGGACATGAGAAAAATAGCTCCATTCTAGTTCAAGACATCACAACATTGTGTGGTGTATACATTGTCATGCTATTGTTGTACCACACCCTATCAATCATCTTCCATGTTCGAGCTTGAAAACGCCGATACAAATTTGCTCGTTGTTGATAGCCATGAGCTTGTTGTAAATAGATGGCTACAGACGAAACAGGGTCAACGCATGATGTTAGCATAACAAGAAATAATCGTACTGTCACGCTTTTGCTGTCTTTTTCGTGCCAATAGTAGAGACTGAATATTCCACCATACTATTCGCTACGAATTCAGAAACGAATAGTATGAAAACGTCTCAACGTAGACAGGTGAAAGGGTGAAGAACGTGGGGCGACCATCACATAAGCAGGATACTCAGCAAGAGCCACCATCACAGCAGGATGAACATTCTTCGGCAAATAATCATACATATCATGCATGGAATGTGTATGTCTTTGCTATCGTTGCTGCTATGGGCAGCCTCATTTTTGGCTATGACGCGGGCCTCATTTCAGGAGCCGAGTTGTATCTGAAGAAAGACTTTTCGCTGAACCCTATCGAAGAGGAGTTGGTGGTCAGTGCGACTCTCATTGGCGGCATTTTTGGAGCGGCAATCAGTGGCAAGCTCAGTGATGCTATTAGCCGTAAGTGGTCGCTCGTTGCTGTAGGTATTACCTTCATCGTTGGTGCTGTGCTTACCACGTTTGCTCCGAACCTCGTCTTGTTTATGGCATTTCGTATCCTTGTTGGTTTTTGTATAGGGGTGGCATCAATGGTCACTCCCGTGTACATCACGGAGATATCTTCCTCTTCAAAACGAGGCTTGATGGTCACTTTTAGTAAGCTTGCTCTTACTGCCTCTATTCCAATTGCCTATGTAGTTGACCTTGCTATTGCACACGCCGGATGGGGATGGCGACCCATGTTCATCGTTGAGTGTATTCCTGGCATTATGCTTGCCGTCGGTATGTTATTTGTTCCACATACACCACGCTGGCTTGCCAGTAAGGATCACTGGGAGAAAGCGAGTGCGGTACTTGAACGTATTGCTGGCCCTGAGAAAGATAAGGAGATGCATTCGATACGAAAGGCACTGACAGCCGGAAAACACACCTCTATACGCGAACTCTTTTTCACACCTCTACGTATGGCATTGGTGGTAGGAATCGGGCTAGCAATTTTTCAACAGGTGATTGGTGATGGCGCAATCTCCTTTTATGCACCAACTATTTTTAAGTTTGCAGGTTTTACACTTCCATCAGGTGATATTCTTGCAACCATTGTCACAACCATTGATAGTGTTGTTGCGACGATTGTAGCCCTTTTCCTGATTGATCGTCTTGGTCGCCGACCACTGTTGCTCATCAGCCTTATCGGTATCACAAGCACATTGGCAGCGATGGGTATTATATTTCTCTTCGGGGCCAGTCATACCAGAGGATACCTCATTCTGATTTGCCTTCTAGTCTACATTTTTGCTTACGGCATTGGCATCGGTCCCATTTTTGCGCTGATGTGTTCAGAAATCTTTCCTACACGTCTTCGCGGAAGCGGCGTCAGTATCTCGTTCTGCCTCAACTGGGTAGCTACGTTGCTGGTAAGTATCACATTCCTTTCGCTCATCAAGCACCTCGGCAATTCATTGACGTACTGGTTGTATGGAGTGCTTGCTGTCGCCGCTATCGTCTTCTGCTGGTTCCTGGTTCCCGACACAAAGGGGAAAAACCTGGAGCAGATAGAGGAATACTGGGAGAATGGGCGGCACTGGCAGCAATAATTTCATAATGCTATCCTCGTGACTCTCCATTTCCCATCAATCCCGCCATTTGTATCGCTTGTTGCTTCGATAAAATATGGTATTTCAGTTTCAACTCTAATATCCGTGTCACCGAAGCATCAATCTCGTTCATGCTGATACTCCCATTCATCACAGCTTGATGCAGTCCATAGAGCATGTTGGCTGTATCAGAGAGTCCGCGTGGCCCCAGGATAAGGTCTGTTCCAGCTTTGACGGCGAGAACGGCGGCCTGTGCGAGTGTATATGTATTGCTAATGCCGCCCATCCATAAGGTATCGCTGATGATGACGCCTTGGAATCCAAGATTGTTTCGTAAGATGCCTGTGACGACGTTGGGCGAGAGCGAGGTGGGCAGGTTGGGGTCGAGTTGCGGATTGAGGATGTGTGTTACCATCACCATTGGCACGATGCCTTCGTTAATCATCGTGCGGTAGGGTACGAAGTCGATAGCATTGAGCGTGGCGAGGCTACGATTCATGGTTGGTAGCGCGAGGTGTGGATCGAGGTTGGCACTGCCGAGGCCGGGAAAGTGTTTGAGGCATCCAACAATGCCGCCATCAGTTAAGCCTTTGAGATATGCCTGCCCCATGTTTGTAACCAGCGTCGGGTCGGAGCCGAAGGTGCGGTCGGGTAAGCCGGGATTGTTCGGGTTGGTCAATACATCGACGATGGGCATGAAGTTGATGTTGAGACCAAGCGAGGTAAGGTCTTGTGCGGCATTGTATCCTGCGTTATAGGCAACCTGTGGGTTCTGTGTCGCACCAATCGCTGCCTCGGATGGGCGTTCACCCGTAATCTGACGAAGTTCATTGACGAGTCCACCCTCATAGTCTGTCGAGATGAAGAGCGGTATATGTGTCTGTCCCTGCATCGCTGAGTTGAGCGTCACCAGTTGTGTGCGCGTCTGAGCGTTGCCGTTTTTGTTTTCGATGAGGACGCCGCTTACATGATAGGTCTGAATCATTTGTATGAGGTCACTATTGAGCGTCGAACCATAAAACTCGACAATCACCATCTGCCCAAGCTTCTCGTCGAGGCTCATATTGTGAACGATGCGTGTTGCAACATCAGCATCGGTGAGCGTTTTGCCTGTTACCGTCGTAGCTGTTTTTGTGGGCGTTGCAGGTGAGGTGGAAGTGGCTATCGGTGTTGTTCGTGTTGATAGGGTTTGCATCTTGCTCGTTTGAGGTAGCGATGAACATGCGCTTGTGATGAGTAGCAAACAACAAAGAAGAATAGTAGTCATCATCTCTTTTCTGGTTGCTGACATCGTGACCTCTTTATGCTTCTGATAATATAGGATATATGTATACAACGAGGATGTGTGAAACAATTCACTATGATTGACATTTTTCCATATCTACCATATAATACTTATCAAGTGATAAATATTATGAAATAGTATGTTATGAGGAGAAAGCTATGCCGAGGGGTCAACGTAGACAACTCTCGCACTCTTCACAGGTGGAGATGCAGGAGACGCGCCGAACGATACTGAGAACGGCTGCCCGATTGTTTATGGAGCATGGCTATCGTGCGGTCTCGACGCGGCAAATTGCGGATATCTGTGGCTTGACGCAACCGGCACTGTATCACTACTTTTCCGATAAACAAGACCTGTATGTGGCGGTGATGCGTGAGGAGCTTGCGGAGACGAAGGCAGCACTGGAGCGTATTGCGCGGCGTAATGAGAGCATTCAGGAACGATTGAAGCGCGTTGTGCGTTACCTGTTGAGTACCGTGCAGCATGACCTGGGGATGATGTTTCATGATATCAACAACGAACTCTCTACAGAAGCGCAACGCTTGTTGACTGAGGAACATCGTGCATCCATGATTGCGCCGATTGCCTCGATTTTCCAGGCAGGAATACAACAGGGCGTTTTACGGACTCCACAGCAGGGTGGTCTCGATGCGACAGGAGCAACGTACTTGTTTCTGAGTATGCTGTCAAAATTTATAATGAAGCCGCAGCGACCTGCCATCAATGATAGCTACGAAACGTATAGTGTTGTGGAGGGTAATGGTGGAAATAGTGGGGATAGTGCTGATATAGTCGTCAATGTATTGCTATATGGTCTCGCTTTACCCGAACAGAGTGAGAATGAGCGTCGAGAGAACAAGACATGTTCGGAATAAAACGAATTTTTTTTTGCTTTCTATTTATCGAGTGATAAATAAATCAGGAGGTTTTCATGGAGACAACTCCAACAAATAGACAGACGCAACAGGCACAGGAGGCGTCTGGTGGTCCTGCCAGTCCCAATAAATGGAAAATACTGGTTGCGGTCATCTTCGGTACGTTCATGTTTATTCTGGATGCAACGGCAGTAAACGTTGCTATTCCGACATTTCAACGAGTGTTTGGGACACCAGGCCATCCTGCTTCTGTTGACCAGATTGATGGCATCTTAACGGCATACATTCTCGCTATTGGTATTATTACGCCGTTGGCAGGTTATCTCTCGGATCGTTTCGGCATCAAGCGCATGTACCTGCTCTCGTTGAGCATGTTCACGATTGGTTCGATTGCATGTTCGTTTGCACCTACCTTACCCTTGCTCGTTGCGTTCCGTGCATTGCAAGGCTTTGGCGGTGGTATGATTGGCCCTATCGGTATTTCGCTTCTGTTCGGAGCGTTTCCCGAAAAGGAGCGTGGTCTGGCCTTCGGCATTTATGGTATTCCGCTCGTGTTTGCTCCGGCAAGTGGGCCTGTTCTAGGTGGATACTTCGTGCAGTACCTGAGCTGGCACTACATTTTCTGGATAAACATTCCTATAGGTATCGTCGGCGTTATTCTCGGCTACTTCTGGTTGCAAGAGAGTCGTCGTGGTACATCGGCAAAGCTAGATATTCCCGGCGTCATTCTCTCGACTATTGGCTTTGGCACACTGCTCTATGCGATACAACGCGGTGGGAGCATCGGCTGGGGGTCGGCACAAATCATCACCTTATTAAGCATCGGTGTTGTTGCGCTCCTTGTCTTTATCGTTGTGGAGCTTCGCACGAAAGACCCATTGCTCGACCTGCGCCTGTTCGTGAAGCGTACCTTCGCAAGTGCAAACGTGGTGGGATGGGTGAGCAGCATTGCTCTGTTCGGTTCAGAATTCTTGCTACCAATTTACCTGCAAACGTTGCGTGGACGTACACCGCTTGAAGCTGGTCTACTCGTGTTGCCGCTCGCCATCGCATCTGGTATTGTGACGCCGATTGCAGGTGCGCTCTACAACCGTGTTGGTGGACGCTGGCTCATCGCCATTGGTAGTATTCTGCTGGCGGTCAATACGTGGTACTTTGCACACATCACGATTGATACATCATACATTGAGATTATGGGGCTTGTGGCAATACGCGGCGTTGCTCTTGGCCTGGTGCTACAGACGACGCTCACTGCGGCTCTCACCGACCTCAATCCGCGACAATTACCGCGAGCGAGTTCATTATTGACTGCGACACGTAATGTCTTTCAATCGTTCGGTGTCGGCATTCTGGGTACAATCGTGACAAACCAGCTAGCGGCGTACAATACGAACACGTTGAATGATCTCAAGAATCCTGCAACATCTCTCGGCAAGCTATTCATCAGCACGATGCAAGGCATTCTGCATGCGTTACCGCCTAATCTTCCGGCTGCTG
>DAIQNC010000227.1:5537-6591 GCA_036788655.1 Ktedonobacteraceae bacterium | reverse complement strand
CGCTACCTATTCATCCTGCTGCTACGGTTGCTGCCGCGGACTGTATTGCGGAGCATCCAGAGGTGGGTTTTCTGGCTCAACATCACGATTTCAGTTTCGAGGTCGATTTTGTGCCGGGCGACAGACAGAAAGCCTATACCATCCCCTATCCCAATATTCAGCAGCGCATCGAGAAGGCATTGCTTTACTCGCCCCCGAACGTGCATCATGCCGTCATCAATTCGTTGATGCAGAAACATCTGTTAGAGGCATTCGGTATTTCTGCCGCCATCATTCCCGATGCCTTCGACTTCGAGACACGACCCATAGAGATAGCGAATCTCAGGGAGAAGCTTGGTATCCGCCCGAACGATTTCGTTGTTGGCGCGATGGCGCGAATTATCCCTCGCAAAGCAATGGAAGTGGCAGCGCAATTTATCTCTGCTCTGCGAACGCGCAAAGGCGAGTTTCAAGGTGAGGGACGCGGTGTCTATGGCAGAACAATCAACGACGATACACGCTTTTTGCTCCTACTGCCACAATCCGCGGGTCTCGACGAGCCGAGTAATGCCGCCTATTTCAACAAACTGCGTGATTATGCTACATCTCTCGGTGTCGAGGTGTTGTACATCGGGAATAAGGTTGTAGCGGATAGCGCGTACAACGGCGAAACTGACCGCATTCCATTCTATAGTCTCTATTCCGCTGTTGATATGATTGCCTTCCCAAGTTATCAAGAGGGCTTTGGCAATCAATTTCTGGAAGCATCGGCACTGAGTAAAGGGGTTATTGCGGCCCATGCGTACCCCGTGATGGAAGCCGACATCCTGCCACGCATCACGCAAGACGGCATCGTCTATCTGGGAACCAACGCCGATTATACGCTCGACGAAAACGGCCTCGTGCATTTGCAGGAAGATGTCTTACAGACCGCCGTTGATAGAGAGATTGACTTCCTTTTGCATCCAGCACAGGAATTGAGTGTAGCCACGACGACGCGCCAACGCCTCAAAGAGGCATTTGACGCACAGGTTGTCGGCAATCACATCTCCGATTTGTTGCTGGCAGCATTGCC
>DAIQNC010000227.1:0-5524 GCA_036788655.1 Ktedonobacteraceae bacterium | reverse complement strand
GAATGTTTCTGTTCAACATCGGCAAGCAGGTAGGGACAGACGCATCACGTCCGTGCGAACAGGCATTACTAGGCCATACGGACGTGATGCATCTGTCCCTACCTGCTTGCCGATTTCATTTATCAGGGTGTGGGCGATTGTGGCAATGCTATGGCGATGATGACGGGTAGGAGAACGACGATTGCGCCTATTGCCAGCGTCCAGAGGGCTGCCGCGCTACGTATAGTGAAGCGGCCTGTAATCCAGCGAGCGGTGGTTTGTAGCACCTTCACGAGCGCGACGATGTAGACGAGAAGCGAGAGAACCAGTCCAGCTATAAGTGTGATGAGCGCGTTCCGTTGCCATACGAAGAAGCCGGAAGCAAGGGTAGATTGACGTATGAGAGCCGTCAACACGATGGTAACGGTGACGAGCAGGGCCAGCACGAGCAATGGCACGAGGCCGACCAGTACACCATGTATTACTTCACGCATTGACGACGTTTGAGGATATGTTCGTTGCGTCGGGGAAATGGCCGCGTTATCAGATAGAGGTTGAGACATAATACGTTCTCCCTTGCTACTTGACCGTGCCAGGGTCGGGGCCAACGGCTTGTGTATAGAATGCTATCACACGTGAGACATATGCCTGACCGAGTACGAGAAATGCATGAGCATGTACTGCCCCTGGTACGAGCCACGTCTGTACATGAGAGCCGGGAGCTGAACGAGCTGCGGTGGCGAGTATCTGCATGTTTACGGGCGGAATGTAGGTGTCGGCGGTTCCGTGGATGAACAGAATTGGTCTGGGTGCTATCTTCGCTACGACATCGACTGGACGAACCTGGAAAAAGTCCATGCCATAGAGAACGTGTGCAGCTTCCAAAATGCCCGGCGTGAACAACGCAGGAATATGACCTTGTTCAGGAATCTCGCGTTCGAGGATGGGCAGAATATCGGCATAGGCACTATCGGAGACAATGGCTTCGATGGCAGGAGTTTGAGCCGCCGCTAAGAGTAGCGTTGCCGCTCCCATCGAGACGCCCCATCCAACGAGGTGCTGTGGGCGTCCAAGCTGTGGATAGGGGAGTGGCCCGTGTTGCAAAAAATCAACTGCACCGAGTACGTCGCGCTGCTCAAAATAACCGAGTGAGAGCGGTGCAGGTGGCGATTGCCCGAAGCTGCGCATATCGAAGGCAAGTACGCCAAAGCCCTTTCTGGCGAAATCGACGCTCAATTGGAGCAGACCAGCAAACTTGTCCGCTCTGTTCGTGCGAACACCATGCACGAAGATAATGGTGCGCTTCGTCGTCAATTGACCATCGGGTAGCACTCCTGGAATATACCATCCCTGTAACTGCACGTGGTCTGTCCTGCTCGGAAATGTGACATTTTTATACACAAGCCCAAGCGATGACGGTGTGGCATACAGTGGCGTTGGCGACACGTAGACGAGTTGGGTCGCAACGTAGACCGAGAGGCTCGTATAAATAACCGTTATCAGCGTGGTAAGGATGAGAAATATGATGATTGCTCGCCGAAATAGCCGCTCTTTTTTATTTGTATCCATACATCTGAAATCCTACGTTATATATAGTGGACTATTACGTTGAGGTTTAACTAGATTATACAATAGAACGAAGGGGAAATGAGAAAATGATGATTACGCTATCTGGTTTCCTTTATGATTGACCCATCGAGGTCGTAAGTGCTGACTATTCTTACTATCCCTTAACTAAAAATAGCTATACTGATGTATAATGGTTCGACGTGTGTTCAATATATTGATGGAGACTAGTTTGTTTCATTCATTCCCACTATTTGTACTGATACTTTTGTTTCTGGCAGCGGCTATCGCGGTCTGGATTGCTGGAGTATACCTTTCCAATACGAGTGATACGCTTTCAGGACGTTTTGGCCTGGGACAGGCACTTGGAGGACTCATCCTGCTGTCGATTGCTACTAATTTACCTGAAATTGCGATTACAGTGAGTGCCTCGTTGTCTCATAATCTAGGACTCGCCGTCGGCAATATTCTTGGTGGAATTGCTGTTCAAACGGTTGTCCTGGTACTCCTTGATATCTTCGGTTTGTGGAAACAGGATGCATTATCCTATGCCGCCGCCTCGCTTGAACTGGTTCTGGAAGGTGTGCTGGTCGTTGCCATCCTGATTCTCGCTATCATGGGAACACAACTTCCTAAATCGCTGGTATTCTGGCGTATTGCTCCGGGTGGACTACTTATTACGATTCTGTGGATCGTGGGTATCTGGCTTCTGGGCAAAGCGCGGAAAGGCTTGCCCTGGCAAGAAAAGGGGCGTGCGCCAGATACGTTGCATAAGAATCGGGGAGAAAAAACGAAGGATACGACCCAGAAGTGGAGTACACCGCATGTTGTTATTGTTTTTCTGCTCTCCTCCTTGATAACACTGATTGCTGGAGTGGTGTTGGAAGAAAGCGGTAGCGGAATCGCTTCACACATTGGTCTGAGTGGCGTTCTCTTTGGAAGTACCGTGCTTGCGGCGTCTACCTCTCTTCCTGAACTTTCCACAGGTCTTGCTTCGGTGAAGGCAAAAGCCTATAACCTTGCCTTCAGTGACATCTTTGGGGGCAACGCTTTCTTGCCTGTCCTTTTTTTGCTTGCCACACTGCTTTCAGGACAAGCCGTTCTGCCTCAGGCAAAGAACACTGATATTTACCTGGCTGGATTAGGCATCTTGCTCACAACTGTCTATCTGTATGGTTTAATTTTTCGCCCGAAGCGACAAATTCTGCGTATGGGAATTGATTCATTAGTGGTTCTTGTGCTGTACATTATTGGGACTGTTGGCCTTTTCGCTATTGCGCTTTTATCTTGAGTATAGCGCAATAGTTAATGGGACGTATTTGGAATGCACGGACAGGTACAAGACACTGCCCGTGCAGTTCTTTCTATGCGGCGGTAACAGTCACTTTGTGATAGCCTTCGCCACCGTTAGGGACTGTCCCTTGCATGGTGCTTGTCTGCAACTGGCCTGTGCCATCGGTACAGCGTACCACGAGCGTGTATGTTCCTGCCGAGGGTGGTGTCCATTGCCATGTCCAGAGTACCCACGCATCCTGGGAAAGCGGCGTTTGCAGCGTTGCGGTATTCCAGGTTGTGCCATTGTCGGTGCTAACCTCGACCTTCGAGATGCTGTTGCTACCACCATAGGCGACACCGCCAACCTCGGTCTGTTGCCCGACGGCGACCTGCCCCGTAGGGGTGTCGATGCGACTGGTGATGTGGAGCGGCCCGTTGTACCAGCCCTGATCAGAGTAGAGACCGCCGACGAAATGGTCGGTGAGTTCGATGCGTGTCAGCCATTTGGGGTTTTCCTCGCCATAATGACCGGGGACGAGGACACGCATCGGGTAGCCATGACGCATCGGAATGTCTGCGCCGTTCATGCGCCATGCTAGCAGCGTGTTAACCGATAGCACCTCGTGAAGCGGTTGACTGAGAGTGTAGCCATCGACGCTGTAGAATACGACATAGCTGGCATTCGAGAGTACACCACCATGTTTCTGTAGCAGTGAACTGAATGGCACACCCTGCCAGATGGCTGTATTCATGAGATGTCCGCCGGGGCCGTTGGCAATGCATTCTAGCGTGATGGCGCGTGAGGTCGAGGGCAGCTGTTGCACCTCGTCGAAGGTGTATGTTCCAGGATTGTGAACCAGTCCCGTGACCTCTAGTCGCCAGAGGTCGATATTGGGCGTCGGATCAACGGTATTCTGCGTCACGACATAATGCAGACTATTCGAGGTAATTTCAGGCGTGATATGGCCCGGTGTGTATGTCTTATAGCCATCGTAGAAAGCGAATTGCGAGAGGTAGCCCTTGATTGCGCCAACCGTTCCCACGCCAGCACCGATTCCTACTACCGCGACTCCTGCGCGTGAGAGTAGCAGACGCCGACTCTGTACTGGCGATGTATTACTGCTTTTCTGCTTTGGGAGCAGAATGCGATATGCGAGGCACAGAGCAACGCCATAGGCGATGAAGTCCGCCAGCAAGCCGAGAATGCTCAACACGGTTGACCAGAAGATGATGAAACCGAACTGGTTTTGTCTCAGGTCTTCATGAAATAGCGCAATGCCGACGAGTGCCAGCACAATGCCGAGTCCGATAGCGGTGAACCATTCGCGTCTGGTGGGACGATACTTGTCAGTGGGAAGCGGAATGCGTACAATAGCAGCATAGACAAGACTCAATACTGTACCTATGGCAATCATAGCAAGTAACGTCAGGCCAAGTGGAACCGTCTTAGGATTGGGGGCGAAGCGGATGAGAAAGTCAACAAAGGTGGTTGCCGGCAGAAGTTTCAGCAGAAAGTCGCCGAACAATTCGACGGGTGTGGGAATTCCTGCGAATACGCGCAGAATGCCCATAACGAGAGTCGCTACCAGACTCGCAACTAGCCCGGCACTGAGTACACACAGTATCGTGAGGAGTAGTGTGCGAACAAGTGGATACTTATTTGATGTGGATATATCTGGCATTGCCATCGAAGGGTCATCTATTTTTGCCATTGGGACTCCTTAATAATATCGACATGATGAGACGATAGTGAGAGAATAGTGCCGAGCATCGTTAACCTGTATGAATGCTCGTGACACAATAAACATAGAGATAACACGTGAAAAGCTGACGTTATTTGCACGTGGGTATGTATAAAATGAGCCAATCGGGTAATGAGGAAGGGTGTAATGAATTATGCCCGTACATATGTGCGTTCCTTCGACAGTGGTGGAGTGGGGACGGGGTGTAATGAATTATGCCCGTACATATCGTCGTTTATTGAAACGTTGTGGAGTGGAGACAGGGGATGAAGGATGGACATTGAGAGGTGATAGCGAGCGTGGTGGAGTGGGGACGGGGTGTAATGAATTATACCCGTACATGTCAGCGTCTATCGAAGCGTGGGATAATGAGGAACGCTCCACTACGAGAAGGTTCGGGATAATTATATGATGTACGGGTATAATTCATTACACCCTCTCGCCACTTATCACTGTCGAAAGAGCGCTGCAATGTACGGAGCATAATTCATTACACCCCGTCACCTACCACAAATGTTCCATTTTATTTGATAACAGTATCATTATATCCTTACTTGACCACAAATCTTCAAAGGAGTTCTCTCATGTCTATCCGCTCTCCGCGCTCGTTTCGCACATATTTGCGTCCAAATCTCCAGGCATATTTTCTTATCGTTTTAGGCATTATTCTACTACTTTTTGCGCTTATTCTGCGTCTCAATCCGTTTGCGTTGCCGATTGGCCTTTTCGTGTTCGGAGCAGGTTTGCTCATCGCAGCGATTATCAATCCGAAGCGGCTTATCATCGCGGGTCTGTTGTTGACACTTATTGGAGCCGTTATCTTCACTGCTTATAAGCATGTGGGTATTGTGTATGATAATAGCCTTGTGGTTATCGTAGTGGGTGTGGCTCTGCTCGGTATTGCACTGGCGGCACGGCGAGGTTATGTGGGTGCAAGCGCATTCACGCCGGGTGTAATCGTC
>DAIQNC010000226.1:0-6594 GCA_036788655.1 Ktedonobacteraceae bacterium | reverse complement strand
AGTCACGCTATGCCCGGCTTCGAGTAGGCAGAGACCTGTTGTGAGGCCAGAAACACCACATCCCACCACAAGAATATCCATAGCGTCGTCTTTCTCGATCACTGACCGTGTGTTTTGACAAATGTCTCGAACCAATCCAGCGTGAGCTTCCACTGGAAATAGCGGTGGTGCGGACTTGCAGTTCCTGCAATCACATGACTGGAGTTGGGAAAGCGAACCAGTTCCACCGTCTGCTGACGTGAGCAGAGTGCGGTGAAAAGCTGCTCACCTTGCTCAATGGGGCAACGATAGTCATTCTCGGATTGGAGCAGGAGCAGAGGCGTTGAGATACGCTCCACATACGTTATTGGCGAGTGGACGCGATACCATTGCCATGTCTCCTCATTTTCCCAGAAGCGTCCGTATTGCTCGCCAAGCCAGAGTGCGCCTACATCACTTGTCCCACTCATACTCACCATATTGGAGACGCCATTCACGGAGACACCAGCAGCAAAGCGAGCGGTATGCCCCAGTACCCAATTGGTCATAAAGCCGCCGTAGGAGATACCTGTAATGCCAAGTCTTTGAGGGTCGGCCTCACCTCTTGCTAGCACAGCATCGACGCCCGCCATCAGGTCGAGGAAATCGTTCTCTCCCCAGTCGGCTGCTTCCGTGAAGGCGAGAGAATAGCCTTTACTACCACGAGGGTTGATATAAAGCGAGGCATAACCAGCACTCGCTAGAGCCTGTGCTTGAAAGTAGAAACTGTAGCCCCACGCGCTATACGGCCCTCCGTGAACATGGAGAATCAGCGGATAGGGACGTTCTGTGGACAATGGTTTGACAAGCCAACCCTCGATCTCCAGGCCATCAGCACCTGTGAAGCTGATACGCTCAGTTGGCGCAATACGCACTTCGTCAAGCAACGATTGATTGGTGGAGACCAGAAATTGAAGCTCGCTCCCATGCAGGGGGATAGTGAAAAGATCGTAGGGCTGTGTTGCCGTTGACGCCACACCCACGAACATCTGACTCTCTGGTACGCTTTGCAAGGCCACAATATCTGCGTCAGTAGACGAAACGCGCTCACAATCCCCAGTCTCAACAGTGAGCGCGAAGATTGCGTTTGCCCCATGTTCCGCACTTACAAAGTAGATCGTTTGCCCATGTAGTGACCAGAGGGGTATTGTATCTGCATTGAAAAGGTAGTCTGGTTGCACTGCGGACAGTGTGCGGTCAAGATGCGTCATCACATCACGCTGATCACCCCCTGCACGCGAAACCAGCCACACGTGCGCGTCTTCGTAGCCGCTCCGAGCATTCATCGGACGTTCCGCGAAAAATGCAATGCGCTCTCCATCAGGCGACCAGGATGGAGAGGCGGCACTGAGATTTCCATTGGTGAGACAGCGCAATTCGCCGTTTTCGACTTCGACCGTCCAGATATCGCTTGCCAGGCTCGCATCGGCATCGCTGGAACGATTGGACACAAACGCAATGAGCGTCCCATCAGGCGACCAAGCCGCTTGAGCCGCGTCGAAATCGCCCTCTGTGAGTTGACGCGGTTCAGATTGCACATCGTCCAGCTTGAGGAGAAAAATATGAGAACGGGACTCGATATAGCCACGTCCATCGAACCGGGTGAGCAGTGTGGTCTGGCGGCGCAAATGTGGAGCGTGTTCATCGACATCGCCGTGTGCCTTGAACCACGCTGTCTCTTGTGCGACCTTTTGCCGATCCGCTTCCACCATTGCAGTATAGCAAAGCTGCTTGCCATTCGGCGACCAGACAGGCGAAGTCGCGCCATGCTCCACATGAGTGAGACGCCGAGCCTCTCCACCAGCCACGTCGATGAGGAAGAGTTGCGGTTTCCCTTCATGGCGTGTCGAGACAAATACCAGTTGAGAGCCATCGGGCGACCAGCGCGGCTGCATATCCTGGCTCTCTCCGCTCGTCAACTGGCGACATGCCCCATTGTTCAATGATGCCAGCCAGATTGCCGAGTGAGCCTGATTCTTCCCTTCATCATAGCTACCCACCACGTAGGCAACCTGTGTCCCATCGGGCGACGGCTGAGGATCTGCCACTGTCTTGAGCCGCCAGAAATCCTCTAGCGTCAGTGTGCGTTTTCCTTCAATCATTATAAGCTCCTTCAAGTATGATGTTCTCAGTAGAAAGGATATGGCGTCTGAGAATTCGCCGAGGATTCCGCAGACACATGCCACATCCACAAATAGCTGTCTCTCTATCTGGAAAGTTTGTCCTCACATTCTACACCGAAATGTAGACATCACTCCAGCTCTTAGTAGGAAGACCGCTTGCAGTGAAATTCTGTACTTTCGGATTAATCAAGGCATCGATTCCCGCCTGGAACAGAGGAATCCAGCTCACATCGTTGACGATTTTTTGTTCAGCATCATTGTATTGTTGTGTGCGCTGCTGCGAATTGAGATTCGTTGCCGCCGTCGCCAACTCCTGCTGAACCGCCTGTTGGTCAGACGTTTGTCCATAGTTTCCGTCGTTGAGCGACCCCCCTTTGCCAAAGAATGTATTAAGCCAGAAGAAAGGATCGGCGAGATACGAGTATCCCAGGAACCAGATTTGCAGGGGAGCGGCGTGACCCTGAGTGGCAGGAAGGTCTCGTGAGATGAAGATAGACTGGTCTTCTTGTTTTAGCTGAACCGTAATGCCGAGGACGGTTTGCCATTGTTGGATAATCGCCTCTGACACGTTCTGGAAATCCTGTCCAAGATTTGGCAAGGTCAAGTTGATGGCAGGTAACGCGCTGACACTGCTGTATCCTGCCTCGTGCAGCCCTTGTTGCAGCAATTGTTGCGCCTTTGTCTTGTCACCTGCGGTACTGCTTACTCCATCAGGGCCTGTTAATTGCTGATTATAACCAGGCATGCCCTGTGGTAAGAGGTGATTGGTCGGCGTGTACGCACCGTGCAAGACATTGCTGGCTAATATATTCTTATCGATAGCCAGAGCAAAAGCTTGGCGAATATGGAGATTATCGAAAGGTTTAGCCAGAAAATTGATTGTCAGGAAATCGATATCCAGAACAGAGGCATGATGGTAGTCGTTGCGAGTTCTAGCACTGGCAAGCTCAGGAACTGGAATCGTAGCATAATCAAGCTGACCAACCAGATACTCTTTATACATGGTGTCTGGATTACTTGCGGGCAAGAATTCGAGCTTCTGCAAGCGAGCTTTGGCCCCATAATAGTCTGGATTGGGAACAAGAACCATCCCCTGGCTGTGGCTATAGCTAGCTACTTTGAAAACTCCGGCACCAGCCCCTTCCTCCAGATGATCCGTCCAGGAGTTGCCATATTTGGCAATCAATGCTTTCTTGACCACATGCGTATTGAGTCCTGCGAGTTCTTGTAGGAAATAGGGGGCAGGGGTACTCAAAAGAATCGTAATGGTCTGAGGATCACGCACAATCAAACTATCGCCAATCAGGGTTGGAATCTTCCCACTGAGCATGGGGAGAAAATCTTTGATTGCCGACAGAAACGAGGCGGTCGGCGATGCAGTGGCAGGCAATAAAGTCCGGTTGATACTATAGGCAACATCACTCGCGGTCAGGGGCGTACCATCGCTAAAGGTCAGGTTGGGATGAAGTGTAAACGTATAGGATAGCCCATCTGAGGACACCTGATAGGAAGACGCCAGATCGAGCGATACCGAGTTGTCACTGTTGAGTTTCACAAGGCCAGGAAAAATCAAACTTACAGCCGTGTAATCTGTCGTTGCATCGCTCAGAGCAGGATCGAGTGACGAGAAATCTGCCGCGCCAATCGGGTAGCGTAACACCTGCTTGTCAGGAGGTGCAGCGGCGGCATTAGGCCGGGTGATAGAGGTTGAATCTCCGCAAGCAACCAGTGATAAGACGAGCAGACACAGAAAGATGAAAAATAACATTCGACGAGTGCCTATCTGTTCTCGCATAGCAATAGCTCCTTACACCCTGATACTCTGTGTATCAGGGTGTGCAATGAAACAACTCAAGAGTTTTATGTTGTTGCCAGGTCTGGCATGTGAGTGAACACCTGCGCTTTCACCGTCGGCTCCAGCAGAACGGTGAGGCTTTCGATGTTCCCATTCACGTCCATGACAAACGACACTCTCGTTTTATATTCAAAGCGTTCGAGGTTCAACTCGAAAATGTCGTAGTGAACGTGCGTCAGGGGTGAGGGAATGCCATTATAGGTAAACTGCAAGGCATCTCCGACCTGACTGATCGTCACAACACCATAACCAGGATTCTCATAGTGTCCGCAATAGGCACTCAATGGGTGTGAGGGATGCGTACCGGGAACGGCTGGTGCCGCGTTCTGCATCTCCGCAAGTTGCTTTTCTGCCTGGGCTTTGAGATTCGCATATTCGTTCTGCAATAGCCCGTTCCAGTCCGTCTTTTCCGCTCCGAGCAAGCGATCACAGGCAGTGTAGGCAATAATATAGGGGACAAGATTACTACCACGATTGGTGAAGACCGCTACTGCTGCGTGTTCGTCGGGTAGCAGTACAACCTCAGCCATAAAGCCATCAATGGAGCCGCCATGCTCAATCATGAGATGACCACGATACGAGCCGATGTGCCAGCCCTGTCCATAACTCCAGTTGATAAACTCCAGGTGTTTGCCCATTGGAATATTGTCGCCCGCCGGAATGACTACCTGTGGCGTGTGATTCTGCTCCAGATACTCAGCACCTACCAATTGCGTCTCTCCATGCTTGCCCTCGTTCAACTGGAAGCGTAGCCAGTGTGCGATATCTTCCAGATTGGTACTGATGCTCCCTGCTGGTCCCATCGCTTGAAACGTGGTATAGAAAGGAACTTCCTCAATCTTGTCCTTTTTCTCCTCATAGGGGAGTGCGTAATCGTCAGTTTTTTGCGACTCCTCTATAGACGTGTTGCTCGTCGTCATGCCGAGCGGCTTGAAGATGCGCGTAGCAACGAACTCTTCCCATGTCTGACCACTCACGATCTCAATGAGGTAGCCAGCCGTTGCATACATCAAATTGTTGTACTGGTAGAGGGTGCGGAAATCAACATTGGGTTCAAGGTACGCCAGACGCTCGACCATCTCTTTGCGCGTCATGTCCGAACCGTACCAGAGAAATTCGTGGCGTGCCAGTCCGCTCCGATGACATAAGAGGTCGCGCACCGTAATACGCTCGGTGGCAAACTGGTCATACAGCTTGAACGAGGGCAAGTAGTGTCTAATGGGTGTATCCCACGCGAGCTTGCCCTCTTCCACCAGCATCGCAATTGCTGCTGCGGTAAAGGCTTTGCTTGACGAGCCAATCGGAAAAAGTGTGTGCGACGTCACGTCCAAATTCTCGGCTACATTGCGTTTGCCAAAGCCTTGCGAGAACAGTACCTCGCCATTCTTGATGATAAGAACAGCCGCACCGGGAACCTTGCCATCTCGTAGCGCGGCCTGTACATCGTCCTCAAAACCAGCCAATTGATCGCTACTGGTTGTTGCCGTTTGTACATTCATAAGCTTTTACCTTTCCTCCTACTTGTTCGTTATGTCAACGCGAGTACAAATGGTTCTTACTTCTGAGTGTACCCAAGCAAAGCTGCAAGAACCACTACCAGAGGGTAAATGTGGGGTTAACTTTTTGAGCGTGGAAGAGGAATTTGTTATGAGAGAAGGCCGAGCGAACGTGCGCGAGTAATGGCTTGGACGCGGTTGGTGACGCCGAGTTTCTGGTAAATCATATTGATATGTGCTTTGACCGTCCCCGTGACCACCACCAGTTCGTCGGCAATCTCGCGGTTCTTGCGTCCATATGCAATCAGGTGTAGCACTTCGCGTTCGCGTAAGCTTAAAGGGTCAAAGAGTGGTTGAGAATCTGCGAGTGAGGTTGGCAGAATGAACGTGTCTTGTTGCGTAAAGGCTTTGAGCAATGTGGAGAGATAAGCGATATTCGTTGTTTGCCCACTGGCTTTCTGTATACGTTGTTGCTCAAGAAGATGGCGCAAAAGTCGTGCCATCGGGTCGCCTTCCGCCACAAACAGACGAATATATCTTCCTGGCTCGGCAAGCATGACGGCACGCTGAAGTACATGCAACGCTTCTGTCTCAGCATGTCGGAGTTGGAGTGCCAGAGCTTGCAGAATCAAAATTTCTATCAGCACTTTGACTCTGCCCGACTGATCGGCTATGGCAAACCAGGGTTCTAAGAGTTTGAGCGCACGTGTACCAGCATCTGGCTCGACACCAGCCTGACCTGCTGCAATCAACACACGCGCTTGCGTTAAGTCGATAAGTTCGCTCCGTTTGGAGTTGGAATTGATGCTGCGTTGACTCTGCTCACGCATCCAGAATAACGCTTCTTCCAGACGATTCTCTTGCAAAGCAAATTGTGTACGGTAAGGGGCGATAGCTTCCATGAGTTCGTCATAACTCACATACTGGCTACATATCTCCCATTGTTGCACCCAGGACTGTGTGGCTGCGCTATCTCCTTGCGCCTGTGTTACCATAGCGAGCAACCAGGTACTCTGGAGCAAGACAGAGCTATGCTGTATGCGTTTTCCCAACGTCCATGCTTGCAGTAGATGATGTCTGGCTTCAGCAAGATTATTCCATT
>DAIQNC010000225.1:3502-6603 GCA_036788655.1 Ktedonobacteraceae bacterium | reverse complement strand
CTTTCTCTGTAGTGCCACGATTTATCGATTGGGCGAGTCGGGCTAATCGATAAATCGTGGCACTACAGAGAAATGTCATCATATTGGTTCGACAAGGACGAACCCTTCCATTGGAACAGGATATTCTGATGCCATAGGAAGTGCCTGAGCGCGATGTGTAAGTGAATCAACCTGATCGTGGTTACGGCAATAGTAGTAGTACAGGCCCGGAGTGTTGAAAAGGACCGTGATTGATGCACCACCAGGCGTATCATCAGTACCTGCAATACGATACAGGCCAATATCAGTGGGATTGATTGGTGCTGTCCAACCATCTACAAGCCCCACAAAATGTGGGTCTTCGTCTAAGTTATGCCATGTCACTCCGCCCTGTTGATGGATAGCCACAAATTCGTGGGCAAACTCATCATGTCCTGCAATCACAGAATTTACAGCGGATGCAGAAAATCCATTGATAGGGCCTTGCACCCAGATAATCCCATCCATCGCTAGAGGATAATATGGCGTTCCCTTTTTAGCTTCGACACGCGAAATGCCAGTATTCCACGTACTTATTGTGCTATCGTAGTAGTGATAAAGACCTGCCTCATTGAACGTGATTTGTTGCTGCTTGCCAGCAGGAATGTGAAACGAGAACGTCTGAGGATTCAGAAAGTTACTATGTTGAGCAGTAGTTGTGACAATATGCGTTATCATGTCGTCATTCCACCACGTCACGGTAGTATGAAGCGGTACAGCAAGGATAAAGGGAATAAAGAGGTCTTGTTCTGCCGGAATGCTGACTGTCGTGATAAGTGGAGCAGTCGTATGTGTAGGCACACTAGCAGGATGAGACACTGCTAGAGAAACACGCGACCAGAGAGCGCGTTCACATAGCAGCCCAAACAGGACACAACAAAGTACAACTATCAAGATAGCCCTCTGGCGAAAAGAAAGCTTGAACATACAATCTCCACAACGACACATCCTGGATGTGAACGGTCTATACTTCTTTCTATGTTCAGTATAGAATGCTGCTCAAACTTTTCAGTCCCACACACTTGACCATCCTGAAGTACGGTGCTATTGTTGTAGTATTCCGTTTTACTTGATTCATAGGAGCCAAAATGAGTACGCCCTTCTCCTCTTCATCACCACTGATGAGCTATCGCGTCGCTGCCATTCAGTATGAGTCTGCGCTTGGCGAGAAGGCGCGTAATGTCGATGCACTGTTGCATCTGACAGAAGAGGCCATGCAGCATGGAGCAAGGCTTGTTGTGCTGCCAGAGATGGCAACAACAGGCTATTGTTGGCAATCACGAGCCGAAATTGCCCCTTTTGTCGAGCCTGTACCCGGACCGACAACAGAACGCTTCCAGCAACTCGCAGCACGCTACCAGTCATTCGTAGCTGTGACGTTGCCCGAAGTAGACCTCGACACGCAGGTCTACTATAATAGTCTGGCTCTCGTCGGGCCAGATGGTCTGGTTGGTATCTATCGCAAAATACACTCCTACATTTCGGAGCCACGCTGGGCGCGTGATGGCGACCTGGGTATGCCCGTCTGGGACACGCCCCTTGGCAAGTTAAGCGGCCTCATCTGCATGGATATCATGTACTTCGAGGCGGCACGTATTCCTGCACTTCATGGTGCTGATGTCCTGCTCTTTCCCACAAACTGGGTTGACGATGAAAAACATCCAAGTTCGTGGTGGATGGCTCGTGCCTTCGAGAACGGCGTCTACGTCATTGCCGCCAACCGCTATGGTAATGAGCGCGGCGTTCCCTTTAGCGGTGGAAGCTGTATCATCAATCCCGATGGCTCCATACAATCATCGCTCACTTCTGGCGATGGTATCGTCTATGGCGAGGTCGATTTGACGCTCAGTCGTAGGAAACACTGGGGCAAGGAAGTTACAGGAAATCTGCTTGCTGACCGACGGCCACGTGAATATGTTCCACTCACCTACAATACGTATCTCTGGGAACCACTGCGTTATCACAGTCTCTATGAACTTGGCGAACTTCCACCCGGTCAACTTTCCTGCACAGGCATTATTCAAACACGGCTACAGGACTTTATCAGCGATTCGGCACAGCCACGCTCACGGGAAGAGACGCTTTCGTTTGTACACCACATGGTTCATACGCTGGTCAAAGACGCTGGTACAGCTCAACCCGATGTGCTGGTACTACCCGAACTGCTGCTTCCCGGTCCCATTCATACCACGACTCATGAGGATTACATCGCTCATATGCGCAATAGCGCGATTACAGTTCCAGGGACAGAGACAGAGGTGCTTACCGCATTGACCGATGAACTACAGGTGAGTCTGGTGCTTGGCGTCGCTGAACGCGAAGGAGATAGCTACTACAACACGGTGCTACTTATCGATCCCGGCGGCGTCTACGGGAAGTATCGCAAACTACATTTGACGAGCATGGATCGCTTATGGGCAACGCCGGGCAATCTTGGATTACCTACCTTCGATACCCCAGTAGGACGCATTGGACTGACAACAGGCTACGATGTCCTTTTTCCTGAAACGCTGCGTGTGCTGGCAGGTTTCGGTGTTGACCTTGTATGCGCCTCTGCACTCCTCGACTTTCCTGAGCCACTGCTCATTCCTTCTGAAGTTGAGAAACAAACACAGGCGTTTACCAGCATGGTCGATGCCATATCAGAGGATGAAGAGAGGCCACACTACATGCTCTGGCGTGTGCGAGCAGCCGAAAACAATGTGTATCTCGCGCTGGCAAATTGGAGTGGTGATGTAGGTATGCTACATGCGAATGGATACAGTGGCATCTTCCCAGCAGCGACCTCTATGCATCCCTGGTCTGAGGTGATTGTCGAAGAAGATGAAATGGGCGAAACATTGCTCACGATGATGACCATTGATACTCGTGAGCAGCGCACAGGGCGACGCACTACACAGGCACTTGGCTATGCTCCCGGCGATGTCGCGGGTTCATTGACGGGCGAACTGGATTACGATATCCGCGATAGTATCCCAGGCAATGCTGTTCGTAGCAAGCCATTTTTACGAAAACGCCAACCGTTCTGGTATCTTGATCTTGTCAAACCCGAAAGGCGATGATGCTTAAAAATGACAATATGT
>DAIQNC010000225.1:2282-3484 GCA_036788655.1 Ktedonobacteraceae bacterium | reverse complement strand
GAAGTGTGAGGGGAAAACGGGGAAGACATAAAGGAACTTCATCGAAGCTAGACGCAACAATGCCTATTGTGCAACGTGCTGATGTTCAAAGGTCGGATTTGCGTCTCTATACTGCCATTGCCTTTTCGATGCTATGTATCCTGCTGAGTTTCTTCTGGATGCTGTTTCATGTCGGTGGAGACCGAGGAACCATTCTCTTCGCAGACGTTGCTTATGGCGTCACGTCGTTGATCGGCGCATCCTGGGCTATTCGTGTCGTCTTCAAATCGCGGCGTTGGCCTCTTCGATTAGAACAGCGTCATGAACTGGCATGGCTCCTGATTGGCACAGGGCTTTTTGTAAATAGTCTGGGCGGCTTCTATTATGCCTATCTGGAATATAGAGGCATGGAACCATTCCCATCATATGCTGATATCGGCTTCACACTCTTCTATCCACTTGTGCTAGCTGGTCTGCTCATCATGCCTACATCGCTCCGATTTCGCACCCGGATGGTACTCGATGCTATCATTACCGCGCTCTGCCTCTTTGGTATAACCTGGTTTTTCGTCATTGACCCGGCCTATTTCGCACATGTCGTACACGTCAGTACACTGAATAGTCTGCTCACACTCCTGCTCGGCCTTTCTTATCCTTGCTGGGATATCGCTGTTATTTTCGCGCTTCTGCTCCTGCTACAACGCCGCACACAACCTATCCTCTATACCACGTTTCTGCTGATAGGACTTGGTATCTTCTCGCTGGCATGGGCGGATGCGGCCTATGCCTATACCAATATCTTCACTGGCACGTATCAGACTGGCACACCGAGTATCGATCCTTTCTGGTTCATTTCCTACTTACTCATAGGTCTGACAGCCCTCGGACAATATAATATTCTGCTTCATCAAGCCTATTCACAACATGCACAGGGAGCAAGCACTCCTTTGCCAACACCGATTGCTTCTTTCGTTGCACCACTACACGCCAACAACATTCCTATGCGGCGGATTCAATCATTGCTCATCTATGTTCCGCTTATACTGTTGCTCGGCCTCACGGTGTATGGAGAAACGATGCATGATAACCCGGACTCGCATTATCTGGTCGTTCTCAGTGGTGTCGTGGGTATCCTGGTCACGGTTCGCTATATGTTTGCAACCGGAGAAAACGAGCATCTTTCACAGGAAATGGCACGTAACCATCAGCAGTCAGAGCTACTT
>DAIQNC010000225.1:0-2267 GCA_036788655.1 Ktedonobacteraceae bacterium | reverse complement strand
ATTGAGGAGTTGCTCGAACACATCGTAGACATGACAACGCAGCAACTTCATTTCGACGCGGCTATCTTGCTCCTCTTAGAGGACTGGTCTACGGGTACACAATCTCCTTTTCGCGTCCACGCCTCATCGACATTCGGGAAAATGAAAAAATGGCGATTTCAGGGCAATAGCTTCCTGTCCTATCTTCTCTTTGGCGGCAAGCCCGTTGACCTTCGCTGGGATGCCATTTTCGAGGACACACCCTCAGAAATCTATCAATGGCGACAAGAGGAACACTTGACAAACACCTATTGTATTCCTCTTATCTATCAGAGGCATACACTGGGATGCCTCGGCTTCTCCTATCGAAAAAAGCGAGTGCTAAACACAAGTGACATTGCCTTCGCACAGGCATATGCCGAGCAAATATCCGCAATTATCGAACATGTCCTGCTCTATAAAGAGGCTCAGGAACATGAAGTATTTTCACGCGCTATGGCAAATATCGCCACACGTTTGAACGCGGCAGTCGTCAAACCAGAGGACATTTACCAGTTGATTTGTTCAGAAGGTGCAAGTGCGCTTCAAGCCGATTACACACTCCTCTACGTACCCGATGAGCCGGGTGAGCAGGATTTTCATGGAAAACTCGTGCCACTCGCGGCATATAAGGCCGAAGGCATCGCACAGACACATGAATGGCCTGTTGTCTACATTCACGAGCCGGTGGCAAAGGCGTTCAGCTCGCTACAACCTCTTCTTATGAAGGTCTCAGCTCCGCCACCTTTCGCCGCTCCATCATCACGTCTTACCTCTACTCGTAAACTCCGAAGAACGTCAGAAACACTTCCCGTACACACTACCCCCTCACACTCATTCTATGCGCAGGAATCCAGGGAGCAGAGAGAAACTGGGACATCTTCTGAAGCAGAGTCTACGTCGCTCCTGCAAAAGCTAGGGGAACACAACGTGCAGACGGTCATCCTTGCGCCACTTCTTTCAGCAGGAGAACCCATAGGATTACTGGTATTCGCACGGTCAGTTCCTCTTGGCATGTATGACAAACAATCCTTCGGGAATGAGTCACTCTCACTGGCACAGGATTTCGCCGAGCAAGCCGCGATTGCTCTGACAAATGCACACCTGTATCAACATCTGCGTAGCACTCATCAGCGACTTCAGGAACTGGATGAGTTGAAAGACCAGTTCATGATTACAGCCTCGCATGAGCTACGCACTCCGCTCACCTCTGTACAGGGATATATCGAACTCCTGACACAATACGATGGCATGATAGGAGCAGAAGAGAGACGCGAGTTTCTACAGAAAGCGCAACGCAGTTGCAATGAACTGGTGATACTGCTCGGTAATGTCATGGACGCGAGCCGCATAGAAACCGAGAGCAGCATTCGACCAGAGCTACTGGAGCGCGTCGATGTACGTGACATGATTGAGAGCGTCATCACAATTATTAACCCGCAACTGCGCCAGGAACACCGCATCGCCACCGTTCTTGTATCAACGCACCTCTTCGTCCACGCCGACCCCGTGCGCTTGCGTCAGGTACTTATGAATCTCAGCGTCAATGCCTTGAAATATTCTCCTCAACGCACACCTATCACATTCTCCGCACGACTGGTGGACAGCAAGAACGGTGCTATGCCATCGGTGATTATCAGCGTCTCCGATAAAGGCAAAGGTATTTCATCAGAGGATCAGCCACGCCTCTTTCAGCGTTTCTCACGCCTGGAAAGCGAAATAAATAGCACCATCCGGGGTTCCGGTCTGGGGCTATACATTTCGCGTCGCCTTGTCGAATTGATGAGCGGGCGCATCTGGGTTGAAAGCAGCGGCATTCCCGGTGAAGGTTCTACCTTCCACGTTCAGCTTCCCACACCCCCTTCCATGTTGTGACGTGTACCTACATTGAAACACGCACGTGATAAATCACGTCACAACATGGAAGGGTAAACATTATTATCGGTTCGAGGCCCCTGCGCTCTTCGCGGCAGCATCGGCCTGTTTCTTCACCAGTGGGGGAACATGCTGCTCACAGAATTTGAAACTTCTCCCACCTGGGAGCAACTGGGCATACGCTGCTGGCTCACCGCAGGTATCGCATCGCCCAACGTGTGTTTTTACGGCCTTCATCGAAATCTCTCCTTACCAAACCTTACTGTCTATAAGAACAGGAACAGCCTGCCGCTTATTCCTGTGTTCCTTCATCGCTCTCTACACTTATCCTACCATATCATGTCCACAAACTTAATCATGTTGTGCCGTGATTT
>DAIQNC010000224.1:0-6610 GCA_036788655.1 Ktedonobacteraceae bacterium | reverse complement strand
ATTGTTGGTATACATTCATTTGGAATACTCCTGCTCATACAGTGGCTGGCTTATGCCCCACTACCACTTCTCGGTATCGGTATAGACCCGGTAGCTCGACGACGCATTCTTCATCTTCTCAGTCAGGAGCCTACACATGGAGTCGCCCGTATATTTCGTTTTCTCTTACTTCACCAGAGCTATCGTATATTGTACTACATTGCATTGTATATACCTTTAGCCTCCTTACTCTTCCTTGCTTCACATGGTGCGCTTCCACTGAGGCTCCTGTTACTGGCGAGTCTCGCATCCTTACCATTACTGATGAACAGCTTAATAGGAATAACCATACAAAGTCAGGGACGTTATACATTCCTCACATTACTCTCTATCTTGAATGCGCTGCTCACACTCTTCCTGGTATCACTTACTGCTGTGCTACATCCTGCGGTACAACTGGACATACTACTCCTGATACCGACGCTGGCCCATGTTGTCACGCTTACTATTGCCATAGGTTATCTTGTACGCCTTCTTCCACTGCGAGCAATTCCGCTGGTAGGGCCGCTACAACGACAGAAAATCAGGCAAGCCGCACACGTCTCACCAACGCTCTTTTTCACAGATATATGGGTCTGGCGCGAACTTCCATTGTTGATACTATTCCTGATCAACTGGCACACACCCGACGCCCTTATACAACTGAGTTGCTATGCAATGTGCCTTTTACTCTGCACACGGCTCACAGAAGTGGCACCTGCCTTTTTCATCACCTGTCTACTACCGGCAAGCTCACATCTTTATGACCGCATCATGAAACGTCCACTCACACTCGGCGCACATGATGCCTTTGTTCAGGCAACGTGTTATGTCTCGCTGCTGGCAACCTTACTCTGTACACTGCTCATATTCGTTTGTCCGCCTCTGATTACACTGGGACTCGGCACAGCGTATCTTCCTATGATCAAAATGTTCCGCATTCTGCTTATTTCTGTAGTGTTCAGCAGTATCGCAACAGTCAGCTTGACGCAGTTAGAACGGCGTACACAGATGCTCGCCCAACAGCCTGTACGCTGGCATAACAGACAACTGGGACAGCACAAACATCTTCGTAGACACCTCTATATACGTCTGGGAACTGTCGTCATGTATATCGCTTTGATGCTTCCCTGTGTATCTCTCTGGGGACTGACCGGGGCCGCTCTTGCCAGTATGCTCGTGCGTGTGGCTTTCGCACTCTGCTCCATTCTGCAATGCCATCGTCTCCTTCGCGCTTATCCATCTCTGGCATCACCTCTTCCATCTTATCGCAACGGGCATCGAAAGGAGACCGTATGAGTAGTCGAAAACCAGCAACAGGCAACACAACCAGCCGAAAACAAGGGCTACCACGCCTGAGCGTTATCGTCTGTACCTATAATAGGAAAAATATGGTGCTGACCGCTCTTGCTCATCTACGCCGCCAAACGCTAGCCTATGATCAGTTCGAGGTTATTGTCGTCGATAATGGCTCGTCTGATGGTACTCCAGGTGCGGTCAAAGCCTATGTCAGTGCAGGCTCACTTGAGCAAAGGCGACCAGAAGACCGCTGGCGCGTTCGTGTACAGCACGAGCCGCGTCATGGTCTCATCTACGCTCGTAATACTGGTTTGAGTGTCGCATCGGGCGAAATTGCCGTCTTTCTCGACGATGATACACTGGTAGACCCGACATACCTTGAACAACTCTTGAAAACGTTTGACGAGACAGGAGCCGATGCAGTAGGGGGGCGCGTCGAATTACGCTGGGAAGCCGCACGTCCCTACTGGCTCACTGACGACCTGCTCGATATTCTCGGCTACTTCTCTCCTGCCAGCATTCGTACACCGCTTCCAACCGCTATGGCATTCAGTAGCTGCGCCTTCTCCGTGAAGGTTGCAGCCTTACGAGCTATTGGCCTCTGCTCACCGCTTTTGCACAGGCACAGTACAGCATCGGCGAACACAGGAATTGTCGATATGTGTCAGCGTTTACGGGCCAGTGGCTACACCCTCTGGTATGAGCCGAATGCGCGTGTCGCACATCGCGTACTACAGGCACGTCTCACACGTCCATTCTTCGTCGGACGCGCATACTGGGAAGGACGCTCAGAGGTACTCATTCACAATACGCACTTCTCTCGCCCACAGGAAGTGCCACAGAAACATCTGAGTGATCCTGCGACGCTGCACGAGCTTTCCACGGAACTCCTCGACATGGCTCAGAGCGCGTTTGTTGACCGTCCTCTTCTCTTTCTCGCAGGGAAGCCCTCGAACGAACGATTACATGCAGCTATGGCACAGGCGCGTCTCTGGGGACATATTCGTCAGCAGATACAATGCATTGAACATGCCCCTGCACAGACAGACATTCCCTCTGTCTTGCTCGTCCATGCTGGAGTATCGCAAGATATCTCCTTTCCCCTGTTCCATCAAGCAGTAGAGAAACAGGGGATACAGGCTACATCCAGTATCACAGAGATTCCGCTGTCATGGCTCTGGCAGCATCGCGCCTATCAATCAGAAGCCATTGGGATTCTGCATTTCTACAGTCCAGGAGCCTTTAACCTGACACCAGGGGAACAACAACGCCTCTGGTTTCTCATCCGACTGGCACGTTCCTTACGTATTCGCATCGTCACTTCCGATACAGGGGGATGGTGGCAGAGTACACAGGATGTGCATAACCTGCCGCGTCACACCTTTGAGCAGAACTTGATGCATCACAGCGATGCCATCTTTACACACACACGCCAGCCAGACCAACTCTACCCCGACAAGCATCTTCACCAACACGCTCGTTGCTTCCCACCTGCTGGTTATCTTGGTCACTATGCCACGCTCCTGCCACGTGCCGAAGCACGCTATCGCCTCGGTTTACCAGCATCCGCAGGCTACACCTATCTCTGCTTTGCTTCGTACCATAGTGAACGCGAATTGCTCTTTCTGCTCGATGCCTTCGAGGAAGCACGGCAAGCGGCAAACGCGACGAAGCAAGTCTTTCCAGGCTTTCAGAATATATATCTCTTGATCGTCGGTAACATCCACGACAAACAACACCTTCTGCTCAAACGGATGGCACAATACGCACTCCATCCTTCAATCCACTTTTATAGAGAGCAAGTGACAGGTGAAAACATACCTCTCCACCTCGGTGCTGCAAACGCTGTCGTATTGCCACATTTTGCGCTGCATAATGCTGGAACCTTAGAGCCAGTCATGCTCGCGCTCTCCTACGAGCGTCCGGTCATCATCCCCGACCTGCCGCGCTTTCGGGGCATGTTCTTTCCACGCGCCACTAGCCTCTACACAGCCGGAAGTCACTCTTCACTGATACAGGCATTGCATCAAGTACAGACAAAAGCGTTTCAGCTCCATATAAAAGATAGGAAAACCTTCGCTGTTCACGAGAGCTGGCAGGAATACGCACGTCGCGTCACCGACGTGTACAAACATCTCCTTATGGGCGAGAATTGAGCTATCTGTAGCCCAGCGATTTATCGCCAGACTACAGATAGACATTTGACATTAAAAACACTTTAGTGCTAAATTGTTTATCAGAATTGCTATGCTTGTCGAGAGCAACGTATTAAAGAAGGAGTTTGTCAGATGATACGTAACGTCTCGATATTTGTATGGGTGCGCCTTTCGCATGTCCATCGAAAATACGAGCGAGCTTCCACAGAAGAATTACAACACTGGCATCTCAGCCCTGCTCAATTCGACTTGCTCACAACATTACGAGCATCCGAGGGTGTGACACAAAGCGATTTAGCACAGCGATTGCTCGTCACACAGGGCAACATTACGCAATTGATCGACAAATTAGAAGAGCGCGGTCTGCTTTGTCGCCATCAAGAGGGTCGCACAAAGTGTCTCACCCTGACAGAACAGGGCCGACAGTTGCTCGACACAGTAGTACCTGCTCACACAGCATGGAATGCGGAACAATTCGCATGTTTATCGACAACAGAGCAGAAACAACTTCTTGAACTCTTGCGTAAACTCGATCATGCATGGAGATAGACATTTTTCAGGTTCTTTATCCTTTCCGGGTGATGGAGATACATTAAGGAGTTTCAGTAATGGGCAATAATCAGGTTGAGGTTCGCAACAATACAGAGGCACACCGTTACGAGGTAGAACTGGATGGGCAACTCGCTATCCTGACCTATTCACAACACGGCAATCAAATCGCCTTCCTGCATACAGGCGTTCCCAAAGAACTGGAAGGTCATGGCATCGCAAACGCATTGGCACATACAGCACTCGAAGATGCACGTGCCAATCATCACATGGTCGTTCCTGCCTGTCCCTTTGTCGCTACCTATATTCGCCGCCATCCAGAGTACCTTTCGCTCCTCTCAGATACAGAAAAGGCACGTCTTCAACAACGCTAACATAGAACGCGAAATGCAGTCACAAGGGGGATGTGTATGATTGAAGAGCAACGAGAAACAACCAGTGAGAAAGAAACTGGTCGAATAGAGGCATTCAGTGATGGTGTGTTTGCGGTCGCAACCACCTTACTTGTATTCAGTTTGCAAGTACCATCGGCATCAGATAACGTCAATACATCAGGCGAACTTGTGAGCTACCTGCTCCATCATTGGCCTTCCTACCCGGCTTTCTTTATCAGCTTCGCCACAATTCTTATAATGTGGATAAACCATCACAATATGTTCAAGCTTATTCAAAGGTCCGATACACTATTCATGTTCGCCAATGGTTTCTTACTCTTGCTCGTCACAACTGTCCCATTTCCGACACAATTAG
This sequence comes from Ktedonobacteraceae bacterium, assembly GCA_036788655.1. Classification (GTDB taxonomy): domain Bacteria; phylum Chloroflexota; class Ktedonobacteria; order Ktedonobacterales; family Ktedonobacteraceae; genus JBBQVS01. Next base: position 1,838 of record DAIQNC010000224.1, on the reverse strand, counting down.
TGGCAAGCTACTTGACCAAGCCAGCAGCAGGAACGGCGTGTGCCATCTATGCTGGCCTCTTCATGGTTATCAACATCGCCTATAACCTGCTCTGGTGGTCGGCCTCGCGGCAACATCGTTTACTAAAAAGTAGCGTTTCACCAGCAGTGGTAAAGTTCCATAGGCACAGCTACATGCTTGGCTTTCCAAGTTATCTGCTGGCCCTGATACTCGCGTTCTGGAGTCCCGCCCTGAGTATAGGCATCTGTAGCGTCCTCTGGCTTTTCTGGGCATTCAGCAGCATTGAGCGTAAGCCGTCACAGATAGAGACACCGCCATACTACAAGAGGCCGGATGTCGGGTAATTCTCTAAATTCACACATCCCCTTGTGTTACAATGAAAAAAAGAACCCTTTCCACACGCTTTTTTTCGTGTGCAAGACGATTCCCACATCAAAGGACTTATAGTATGGACACACATTATCCTAATATTCTCTACATTCATTCTCACGATACAGGGCGTTTCGTGCAGCCCTATGGTCACGCTATCGACACTCCTCATATTCAACAACTCGCAGAGCAGGGTGTTCTCTTTCGTAAAGCCTTTTCTGCCGCCCCCACTTGCTCACCAAGTCGCGCTAGCCTACTCACGGGTCAATGCGCTCATAGTAACGGAATGCTCGGCCTTGCCAGTCGGGGTCTCGCCGAAGGTAGCTTCAAACTGCACGACTATAAGCAACATCTTCAACATACGCTACAGGAAGCAGGCTACTTTACTGCCCTGATTGGTGAGGAGCATATTGCGAAGGATCGTTCAAGTATTGGCTACAATCGTGTGGCAAAGGTGTCGGGCTATCAAGCCGATATCGTTGCACCCACTGCTACCGCGATGCTGTCGGAGCTACACAAAAATCAGACGCAACCGTTTTTTCTCTCCGTTGGCTTCTTTGAAACGCATCGAGCATTCTTGAAGCCCGGCTCGATTGAGGATGCGAATTATTCGCTCCCACCCGCTCCACTACCTGACACACCGGAGACCCGTACCGATATCGCCTCGTTCAAGGCCAGTGCGAGAAAACTGGATCAAGGCATTGGTGCAGTTCTCAATGCATTAGAGGATGAAGGTCTCGCGGAGAATACGCTGGTCATCTGCACCACTGATCATGGTATCGCCTTTCCACGTATGAAAGCCAACTTGACCGATCAGGGTATCGGCGTATTGCTCATTATGCGTGGGCCAGGGGGTTTTACAGGTGGCAAAGTCTACGATGCAATCGTCTCACAACTCGACATCTATCCCACCATTTGCGACCTGCTCTCGATTGAACGTCCGCACTGGCTCCAGGGAACTTCGCTTCTGCCACTCATTAACGGTGAAGTTGAGCGTATACACGACGCCATATTCGCTGAAGTCAACTATCACGCTGCCTACGAACCACAACGCTGTGTTCGTACCCAACGCTGGAAATATATTCGTCGCTTCGACCCCTACCTGTGGCCCGTGTTACCCAACACAGATGATGGCCCTAGTAAGAATCTCTACATGCGCTACGGCTGGAAGGAACGCCCGATGCCTATGGAGCAACTCTACGACCTCATCTTCGACCCCTACGAAATGAATAATCTGGCAAACGATCTATCAACGGGAAGCATCCTACAAGACCTGCGAAACCGCCTTGATGCCTGGATGAGACGCACAGACGATCCTCTGTTGCACGGCTCCATTCCTGCACCATCGGGCTTCGAGTTGAACGGTCAAGATCAGATTTCTCCGTCCGATCCCGTCCACATCGTATGACAATGTGGACACGAAACGCTGTAGGGACAGATTTATCACGTCCGTCCATGTAGGCTACCAG
>DAIQNC010000223.1:0-6614 GCA_036788655.1 Ktedonobacteraceae bacterium | reverse complement strand
CTATCTTCTGGGTATTGCCCGGCAGGTCGCCGACCGTGACATTGATTTGTGCCAGGGCAACGCGCAAGGGATGTATGCTCATCATTGTTCCTTTCTCTTGACGAAATAGTGGGAACCATTTACTGTATGATGTGATTACATGATGTTTCGTTATCATTTATGACAAATACACGCGCACCTATGCGCGAGGAGCCATTTTTTATGGAAATACAGGGCTTTTTAGAGCTTGATCTGGCCTTTATCATTGTTGTATATCTCGGCTTTCTGCTCTTTATGCGTGCGCCGCGAACGGTAATCATTCCGTCATTACTTGGCGGACTATGTATCGCACTGATCAATATCGTTATTGACATTGTAGCGTATTTTATTCACTTCTGGCACTACACCATCAGTGGCCTGACCTTCCATGTGCCGCTACCTTTCTACATCTCCGACGTACTCTTCTATGGTAGCATCATCTATCTGCTCATCTGGCGATTCTGGGAGAGCCGCGCTCGCTGGTTCTCGCTGTTACTCCTCATAGGCACACCCATCTTCGGCATCGTGCGCGACTTCTACGCTGGCACACTCGCTTACTCGCCCTATACCCCTGAATGGCAAAATCCTTTTGCTATTGTCTTGGACATCGCCATGTGGATCGTCATGTTCTATGGTGGCTACCTGCTCTTCCGACGCCTCTCCCCGACATACACAGAGGTGAAGGAGCAGGAACAAGAGAACGAGGAAGAGGAGACTCCCCAGGTCGAACATGAAGTGAGACCCTGATTATTCATGGTACGGTAATATATCACGCTATGCATGAATGTACACTGGAACTCTGTAGGGGCGTTATTCTATAACGCCCTGCTTGCCCAACGACGGAAGCTCCAAAAGGACAGAAGCTCCAAAATGAGATAAGCGTGATAGAGGATGGGACGCAGGGCGTTATAGAATAACGCCCCTACATGATAATAGCGAAGGAGTAAGCAGGTGGTGGATTCACAAGCTTTGATCGACCGTTTGAACAATCATCATACAGGCTCGATATGGGATGTGCTGGGTATCACGCTGGTACAGGCCGACAAAGATAAAGTGGTGGCGACGATGCCGATTGGCCCACAGCATAAGCAGCAGGTAGGCTATTTGCATGGTGGTGTCTCCGTCGTATTAGCGGAGTCGCTTGCCTCGCTTGGTGCAGTCTTGAACATAGATGCGGATAGGCAGATGGCATTTGGCCTCGAAATCAATGCAAATCATCTGCGTCCCAAACGTGACGGAGTGCTGACAGGCGTTGCAACTCCTATCACACGTGGGCGTACCACGCATGTCTGGGATATTCGTATTACCGATGAGAACGACAAGCTTATTTGTATCTCACGCTGCACAGTTGCGATTGTCGATAGGCCCCCGGATAATGGCAATCCACTTGTAGGTGCGTAACGCAGAAATTCTATCATATTTATCTCCTCAATTGCCTATGAAACCGTTCACGCACCATGTTCGTGCTTCAAAAAGGAATTCCACAGAATTTTTGAAGTTTTCGTATATATCCTCTGCTATTTGGAGGAGATGTACTGACAGGTTCAAGAGGAGAAGTATAAATGGTTGATCAATACACACTACAAAATCCAGCAACGCAGTATCCAAAGTCAAGTCCTGAGTTTAAACAGCAGCAGAAGGGGCCGGGGTTGGAGAAGGACATGCATCCTAAGCCCGATGCTGGCGAGCAGACGTATCGTGGCACTGGACGCCTTACTGGACGCAAAGCAATTATTACAGGAGCAGATAGCGGCATTGGAAGGGCTGTCGCCATTGCCTTTGCGCGTGAAGGGGCCGATATCGTTCTTTCCTATATGTCACCCGAAGAACCTGATGCCCAGGAGGTGGTGAAGTTGATTCAGGAGGCAGGACGGAAGGCTATTCCTGTACCCGGAGACGTGAAGGACGAGGCTTATTGCCAGGAACTCGTGACGAAGGCAGTGCAGCAATTAGGCGGTCTGGACATTCTCGTCAACGTGGCTGGCAAGCAGCAGGAGGTTGAGGACATCGAGAACCTGAGTACGCAGCAGTTCGATGAAACGTTCAAGACGAATGTGTATGCAATGTTCTGGATGTGCAAGGCGGCACTGAAACATATGCCTGCTGGCGGCACGATCATCAATACTGCCTCTGTAGAGGCATATAAGCCAAGTCCAATTCTGCTAGATTACGCATCAACGAAAGCGGCCATCAATGCTTTCAGTAAGGCACTCGCTGGACAGGTGGCGAGCAAGGGTATTCGCGTGAATGCAGTAGCTCCTGGTCCTGTATGGACGCCACTTCAGGTAGTTGGAGGCCAGCCAACCGAGAAATTGGCGCAGTTCGGCTCGCAAACACCACTTGGGCGTCTCGCTCAACCTGCCGAGCTAGCCCCTGCCTACGTGTTTCTGGCAAGTGCCGAGTCCAGCTTTGTCATTGGCGAGACGCTGACTGTGACAGGCGGAATGCCAACACCGTAATACACATCAATGTGTATCAATCTTCAGTGAACGGTTTTGTAGTTGAACGAGAGGGTGTAGGGACAGATTTATCACGTCCGTGTAGGCCAATCACAGATGCTCGCACGGACGTGATAAATCTGTCCCTACCTGGAAGCATCTTTCAGCACATCACCGATGTTCTCATACACCTTCTCCGGTTTGAACGGCGATTTTTCCATGTCTGCACGTGAGTCTTTTCCTGATAATACGAAGATCGTATGTGTATGCGCGGCTAGTCCTGCCGCGATATCAGTATCGAGTCCATCGCCAATCATCACCGTCTGGTCTGCTGTGCTACTAAGTTTGTGCATAGCCTCTTCTAACAGAGCAGGTTGGGGTTTGCCAATAACTTCGGGGTGTGTACTGCTCGCAGCCTCAATTGCTCCGACCATTGCACCACAGCCGGGAACGATGCCACCTTCGATGGGCAGTAGTGGGTCGCGGTTGATAGCGATGAAGGCCGCACCACCACGTACCGCCAGCATAGCACCTGTAATTTTCTTATAGTCGAAGGTTCTATCGAGGCCGACGAGGACGGCATCGGCGGTATGTGGTGGAGACTCTGATGGCATTTTCTGGGTTTCGTCGAGGTCGAAGGGTTGCAATCCATAGTCGCGCACCATCTGTACAAGGGGCGGCTCACCGACGACGTAGACGCGCCCACCGGGGAAGCGTCGTGCGATGTGTTGTACGGCGGCCTGTCCAGCACCGAGGACATGACTGGCATCAGTGGAGATGCCCAGTCGATCCAGTTTCTCAATGACCTGTTGCTCACTGGCGAACGAGTTGTTGGTGAGGAACAGGTATTTTTTGTGTGACTCGTCGAGCCAGTGAATAAAATCTTTGGCTCCTGGCAAAAGCAACTCACCACGATAGATGACACCATCGAGGTCAATCAGATACGTTGTATATGGCAACATGGACAGGCTAGCTCCATTTCGGATTATTCGTGCAGTAGTTGTTCGCGGATGGCGACGACCTCTCGACGTAGGGTCACGTTCAGGTTCATTTCGCGCTCAATCTTTTCGTAGGCGTGTAGCACGGTGCTATGGTCGCGTCCGCCGAAGAGTTGTCCAATTTCGATGAGCGAAATCTGCGTCTCCTGGCGAATGAGATACATGGCAATCTGGCGTGGCATCACGATGTGTTTATCGCGTTGCTTGCCACACATGGCTTCGAGCGAGATGCGGTAGTATTCCGCGACGGCCTGTGCAATCTGGCGACCTGTGAGGCGCGATTCGCGTGTGTCGTTGCCAAGTGATGACATGGCGGCACGTGCCATATCCATCGTCAACTCGGTGCGATGCAGTTGCTGATAGGCCATCAAGCGGTTCAGACATCCTTCAAGTTCGCGGATATTCGTCTGGACGCGACCCGCAATATAGGCAATGATGTCGTCGGGGACACGATAGCGTAGCGCATCGGCCTTAACGCGCAGAATTGCCATACGTGTCTCAAGGTCGGGCGGCTGAATATCTGCTATCAAGCCCCACTCGAAGCGCGAGCGGAGCCGCTCTTCCAGGCTCAAAATCGCCTTCGGCGGACGGTCACTGCAAATCACAATCTGCTTGCTCATCTCATGTAGACTGTTGAAGGTATGGAAGAATTCTTCTTCGGTAGACTCTTTGCCTGCGATAAATTGAATATCATCGACCAGCAGAATATCGACGGAACGGTATTTGGCGCGGAACTCTTCTGTTGTGCGATAGCGAATGGCATTGACGATTTCGTTGGTGAATTGCTCCGAAGAGACATAGAGAACTGCAAGACCTGTCTGTACACCTTGATGTCCGATGGCGTGGAGCAGATGTGTTTTGCCCAGACCGACGCCACCATACAGGAACAGAGGATTATAGGACTCGCCGGGAGCCTCAGCAACGGCAAGCGAGGCTGCATGAGCGAGGCGGTTGCTGCCACCGACGATGAAGGCATCGAAGGTATAGCGAGGGTTCAGGCGATTGTGCATGAGGATATTGGCGCGTTGCTCGTTATCCCAATCCTCTAATGTGTCCAGAGTGTTGCCGTGCATATAATGGAGTTCGGATTGTTTTGGCTGTGGTATGGGAATGCGTGGCTGTGTCCCATAGTAGTTATAGTCATCTTGCGAATAGGGAGCCGTCGATGTAAAGGAGTCGGTGTCATGTTGCTGTTGATGTATTGCTGGCTGTTCAGGCCGCTCCACAGACTGTTCTTGATTATTGCTGACGACGAGCCGTGTTGGTAATCCGGTGATATCTGTCAGCATATGTTCTATCGTTGACCGCCAGTGAGCGTCGATGAAGTTACGTGCGGTTTCATCAGATAGATGAAGAGAGAGAACAGTTTCCGCCTCATCGTTCTCAACATCATTTTCGGCTTCATCGTCGTACTCGACTGATGACACTATTGAAAGTGAAGCGTGTTGCAACCACGTTTTCGAGGTACTATCTATAGGTGTCTCATCCAGCCGTTCAAGCACGGCTTGCCACACCGTCGCTGTCGATTCGAGTGTATTCATCGGCGATATTCCTGATTAAAAAATTATGATGACAAGCTATCTCTAAAATTGGCAATCCTGTAGGGTCGTTATTCTATAACGCCCTGATAGCCCGATATTAGTGATGTATTGGCGTTTCAGAGCGATGTTCAGGGCGTTATAGAATAACGACCCTACGGAGTGGGTGTAGTCACAAGCGCAACGCATTCAATCTCGACCAGAGCCTTGCGGGGAAGTTCCGCAACGGCGATAGTGGAGCGAGCAGGAGTGACGCCAGAAAAATAAGTGGCGTAGACGGCGTTCATCGCCTGAAAATCGCTCATCGTCGAGAGAAAAACGGTTGTTTTCACAACGCTACTGAGTGACGCGCCAGCACTACTCAACACCGCCTGGAGATTTTGCAGGACACGATGCGTCTGTGCCTGGACATCATTGCCAACCATCTCGCCGCTTTCGGGATCGAGCGGAATCTGACCCGATGTATAGACGAATTGTCCACAACGAATCGCCTGACTGTACGGGCCAATCGCAGCGGGTGCGAGTGACGTATGAATCGGTGTAAGCTGTTGAGTGTGTTCCATACAAATACCCATGAATACGACTATGGCATAGAAGCCTTGAACAATACACAAGGGACAATAACAATTCAATTAGTAAGGTCTATTTCCTGACATTGGCGACTGCCCACGCTCGTTCATGCCGCCGGGCGAGTAGTCGCGTAGCGATGTCTGAACGGGAGCGGACGATGCGGCATGATTGGCCTGTGACAGTTCACGCGCACATTGGCGCAACGCATACTGCATCTGTGCCGCCGAGGTGAAGCGATCCTCTGGCTCCTTCTCAAGCGAGCGGATAACAAGTTGCTCGACGAGAGGCGGAATGGCAGGATTGAACTGACGCAACGTTGGCGGATTGGTGGATGCGTGTTGCATGGCGATGGAGACTGCTGTTGGGCCGACAAAGGGTGGACGCCCCGTGAGCATCTCGAACATGACCACGCCAAGCGAATACAGGTCGGACGAAGCGGTAAGCGTCTCGCCACGTGCCTGTTCCGGTGAGAGATAGTCGGCAGTTCCTAGCACGATACCGCTATTCGTCAGCCCGGCATCCTCGGCTACGCGCACAATACCAAAATCGGTCAGTTTCACCAGCACATTACGGTCAATCATCCCCGTTAGAGGGCCACCACTTGATGTCAGCATAATGTTCTGTGGCTTGATGTCACGGTGAATGAAACCACGTGCATGAGCCACTTGAAGGACAGAGCAGACCTGAGCCGCGATTTCGATTGCTTCACGTGCCTGTAACTGGCGGCGTTGGCCGATGAGTTGTTTGAGTGTCGGGCCTTGAATATATTCCATGACCAGGAAATACTGGCCTGCCTCTTCCACAAAATCATAGATGGTTACGGCATTGGGATGGGCGAGTGCCGCTGCTGCACGTGCCTCACGACGAAAACGGTCAACGGCCTTTGTGTCGTTCTTGTCGAGCGAGCGGAGTATTTTGACGGCAACCATGCGATCTACGCGATGGTCCCATGTCTTAAATACGCTTGCCATACCACCAGTTGCAATATGTTCACGGATCTCATAACGCCCCGCGATACGTCTATCTCCGAATTGATTCAACGTTCTACCTCA
>DAIQNC010000222.1:0-6615 GCA_036788655.1 Ktedonobacteraceae bacterium | reverse complement strand
AACGGTTGTTGTTACGGCAAAGACAGCCAACCAGATAAAGGAGAATATCTTAAACTTTGTGGTCAGGCTTTCTGGTCGCTTATCTCAGGCGATGATGATTTGTACATGAAGATTATTGAACCTCTTGATGAGGAAGCGAAACAAAAAGATGATATGTTTAAGGATGCCTATACCAAAAAGATAAACATGTTCACAGCAGAGTTTTTGAATGGGTATAGTGTTAATGGAGAGATAGATTGGGCGAAATTCCTGCAATTTGTTTCACGTAGACCTGTACCTAAACTCGCATCAGAGCCGAAAACGACACGTAGAACTGCAAAAGCCAAAAGAATATAATCTAAAACTGCCTTTCGCAGAAGGGCAACCAGTGAGTAAGCAATGGCATAGGATATATGTTATACTTTTGGCAATCCTTCATATTTTAAATTAGAGTATACGAGGAAGCTCATGAATGACGCCCCTACCCAGAAATCACAGATTTATCAGGGAAATTGTTTAGATATTTTACCTACCTTAGCGGCTAACTCTGTTGATTTAATTGTCACCTCTCCACCTTATGCAGATCAACGGAAAGATACCTATGGGGGTGTTGATCCAGATAAGTATGTCGAATGGTTCCTTCCTATTTCTCAAGAACTAAAGCGAGTATTGAAAGACGAAGGCTCGTTTATCCTGAATATCAAAGAACGTGTCGTAAACGGAGAACGGCACACATACGTACTTGAGTTAATTCTGGCTTTACGGAAACAGGGATGGTTATGGACTGAAGAGTATATGTGGCACAAAAGAAATAGCTATCCAGGCAAATGGCCGAACCGCTTTCGTGATGCATGGGAGCGTTGCCTCCATTTTACCAAGCAAAAACATTTTGCAATGTACCAGGATGAAGTACGTGTTCCAATGGGTGATTGGAAGCATTCAAGGTTGAAAAATCTCAGCGAGACAGATAAGAGACGGGATAATTCACATGTTCAAAGTGGTTTTGGAAAGAAAATCGACAACTGGATTGGACGTGATTTAGCTTATCCTGACAATGTTCTCCATCTTGCAACTGAATGTGGAAATCAAGGCCATAGTGCTGCTTTTCCTGTTGACTTACCTTCCTGGTTTATTAAACTTTTCACCATGCCTGGGGATACAGTGCTTGACCCATTCATTGGCTCTGGAACTACTGCTGTTGCTGCTAAACAACTCAGTCGAGAATGTATTGGTATTGAAATTGATCCTACTTACGTACATATAGCACAGGAACGAGTAAACGCTGTCCCTCCCCAAATTACTGCTCCTCAAAGCATTCTTGAATATTTGGAACAACCAGTATCAGAAGATACTGAGCCAGCATCTAATGAACGTAAAGGAAAAAGGGTAGAAATAGGAACATTCAAGCAAGCACACAAAAAACACCAGCTTGTAGAACAGGCAGAATTAGAATTTAGTTAAAAATAATGTTTGTATATTTGCCTCTCCTTTCATCCCAGAGAGCGCAAGCACCACAATTAAAGACTTCAAATGTGGTGCTTGCGCTCTTCTCTTTGCCTCCCCAAAACTCAAAAGCCCTTCACTTCGTTCTATAAGCAGAGGTACAAATCTTTGGGCTGGCAAACAAGCAACATACCGCAATTAAGATAGAGTAACACTTAGAAAAAGAGGATAAGCAGAATGAGCCTTGTAGTTAACGGCAATACACTAAATTTCAGTATACAAATATCTTATCTCATTGTTATCGTCATTATTATCATCATCCTCTTCCTGCTTCGTAGGAAATAGAGGTTGGCAATGCCTCTATACATAAACAGGTATTGCAGGTCAACGTGTAGGGACAGATTCATCACGTTCGCGTATCCTGGTAGCAATCGCCCACGCGGACGTGATGAATCCGTCCCTACACGTTGACCTCAATGAAGTATCTTAACTGGCTGGTGGGTCTTCTGAAGGGCTGGCAATAATACGCAGGAAGCGGATAATGGCCCAGAAGAGGAGCCAGTAGATAACCATGGCTATCAGGGTTGACCACTCGAACGCTTGATTCACGTGTAGGGACGGCGAACGTACAAGTGTGCTAAACGGCGACAGAATAATATCCGTCAAGGCGTAGAGGAAACCCGCGAACAGGTTGGTGGGATCGGCTCCGATGAGCTTAAAGACGAAGCGTATCGCCAGTAGCACTTCCAGCACCGTCACAAACCAGCGCAGGAAATCCATAAGTTTGTCGATTGCATAGCGCACTGTGCGAGCCTCTTCTTGCCGCGTCTCCGCTTCACGCTCTGCAATCGTGTCAGCAGTAATCGTTGGTTGCTGCTGTTGTTGTTGAGGAGTAGCTGGTTTAGGTTGCAAGTCTTCCAATCGATTCTGTCCTCCACTAACTGTCTGTGTACTGGTTCCGAAAAAGAGCCGTTACCATCTCGACTCCATAAACGATTCATGACTTCCCTTGATGACAAACAGGTTCAGCAGATAGAAAAGTCAACAATTGTCTGTGATGTCTACATTATAACATGCAATATTCTCGATGCGCTACCATTACACGATGAAGGTTAACGGTATCACGTATCGTTACGCACAAGTAATATAACGCCCTCGGCACGAGCAAGGTTACGAAATTGCCCGGACTTGACCAGTTGATTGAGTTCATTTGTCACATCCACCTGGTCTTCGGGAAAAATATCCTGCATATCCACAATAATATACTGCACCGTGTTACTGTTGTTTTTCGAGGTCGAATACGTGATTGCAGGAAATACCGTAATATATTGTCTTTCACTCACATGCGGATTGATATTCTGGCTCGCTGAAACGGATGCATCGGGTGGAATCATGTTGAGCAAGTGCTGAATGTGCTGCTCTCGACTTCCGAGAGGGTGCGTTGGAAGGAACACATTGACTTCCGGTAGCAAGACAATCCAGTTGAGCAGAAACATTCCTACTATCCAGAGACACACAAACCATTGGAGACGCGCCACAGATGTAGCACTCGTAAATGGCTCGATATGCTCAAGCAAATTTTCTTGCTGCCCCTTATAGATGCGCTTTGTGGTGGAAACACGCGGGGAAAGCACACGAACAACAGGCGTGAACGCCTGGGTTGTACGAGTTACCGTTGCGCCAACAGGAGCAAACGAGATATGCTGTGATTCGAGTCTAGTCACCATCGCCAGATACATATCTCGCAATGTATATTCATATGTCAGCCACAACATGACACGATTTTTGACGGGATGTGATGATTGCTCATTCACAATAAGTCTGCTATCAGTTGGCTCCTCGCCACGCAGACGTTGCCAGAGCCGAATGAAACGCCGTGTACCATGAATAGCTGCAATCATGACGAACGAGATGATAATAGCATTATAATGGTAAACACCGCTATACAAGAGAGCATCAGAACTCAGCAGATTAATTGCGAAACTTGGCAACGCAGGGAGCAACCATTCAGGTGCGAGCAGAGCGAGAAATCCGGTGCTACGAAAGATGCCAAGCAGGTAATAGAATCTATCGAGCGTCACGAACAGTGCAAGCAGCGCGAACAACAACCAGGGATGCAACAGAATATTGACCACAGCCGCCCCTGGTGAGCTACCAAACGCCACATAGCGATACCAATAGTTGTTCTTCAACGCCCCTGGATAATTGAAATGCGGCATGATAACGGCGAAGGCGAACAGCGTCCAGAATGCTCCCACGATAAACATCAGCACACCTAGTCGCGGCATTCGATATTTCCAGATAACCAGTACGCCAAGCATGGCAACCGCAAGCGGGACCTCTTCCTTACAACACGCCGCAAGCACACAACATAGCAAAAACCATCCATAGCGACGATTGTCAAGTGCAAGCACGGCACACAGGAGTAAGGGCGTTGCAAGGCTCAACGGATGAAAATCGAAGAGATTGAGACCCATCAACGCAGGCATACATAGATAGGCCATACTCATCACACCAGCCAGCAAAGGCCACTCTGGTATATGCTTACGTGTCAGCAGAAAAACGGGTATCGCACCGAGCGCGAGTACAATCGTCTGAAAGATGAGCAATATACGTGGGTCAGCATGAAACAGATAGAGCAGAGAAAGCGGCAAAAGAATCGGCTCGACATGAAAGCCAAGGCGCGTCGGCGGCCCATACCAGTCAACGCCTTGATTGGTCAACGCGAATGGGCGACCATGAATTGTGTTCCATATCACCTGATCCAGATTACCCAGGTCGAAGGCCGTTGCAGTAAACGTCTCGTAGCGCAGAACGGTCAGCGTCCCCATCCATATCATATACACCAGCATCGACGCAATCAAAAGTATCCAGGCAAGACGCAATTGCCCCTGTCTTTCCTGGAGAGCTTTCACCTGCCGCGAATCGCGTATGATATGCAGGATATGCATACCACGTGTCTCTTGTTGACTAAGTTGCTTCATGCCTCTCCGATATGTAGGGACAGATTCATCACGTCCGTCTGCCCCGATCATCCACGAATGACGGACGTGATGAATCTGTCCCTACACAATTATATGGCTACACGAAAATCATTGCTTGCCAGATGCCAATGCCAACAAGTATCATAAATGACCACACAATCACATACTCCGGCCACGTCCCTGACTTAAAGCGGAGATGTGGATTGGGCGGAAAGCCAAAGCGTTTCCGATTAGGCCACAGTAACGGCAGACCGCCCAACGTCAATGAATCTGCCGCGATATGCATGATACAGCCGAAAAGCACTCCGAAAAAGACCAGGTGCGACGCCCCCACAAACTGCGCTGGAATCGCCAGTCCATGCTGGCTCAGTACGTAGACTACCACTCGCTCTAACCCGATTGCCAGTAACGAACCGATAACAAGACCGAGCAAACTATGAAATATCGTGCGATGACCCGCGATTCGTTGTATCTCTTTGCTCACAATACCGAATTTATGTCCCATGGTACTACGAGCATTGTCGATATCCGGTAGCAACGAGCCGAAACCTACCGCGAAATAATAAATGGCTTTGTTCACAATCAACGTCAGAGGAACCACCTTCGCCATCGTCAGTGGATCGCCTGTCAGATGCACAAAACTATCAAGTACCACGCCCGCCGTCAAACCGACGAGCAGATGAGAATGTCCTTCCATATCTCGTATCGCACACCCCTACACGCTGCCAGATACATTACTTCTGACACGTCTTTCTATTGTCTCTTTTTCTGGCGTTATTGTAGGGGTTGTTAGAACAAATGTCAACTATAGGTTTCTACCATTCCTCATCCGGCATCCCAATCAGCACATCATTCCCTTCAATCTTCACAGGATAAGTGTAGAGGTCTTGTCGGGCAGGACCACGCAGCACTTTACCGTTTCGCACATCGAAGTGCGCGAGATGCCAGGGACATTCGAGGACGTAGCCACATAGCTCGCCCTCGTTCAATGGCCCACTGATATGTGTGCAGTTGTTGGTGAAGGCATAGATTGTGCCTTCCACTCTTGTGAGGCAAATAGGCTCCTCTTCCACCTCGACGGGGAGCATCTCGCCTTCTCGTATTTCGTCTACAATTGCAACTTTGACAAATTCCGACATGATAATATCATTACCTTATTCTGCGTGTGTATGCTCGCATGTACCCCATACGTCCCATCATCGGCGGCATCTCTGGCATTCCTTCGTCTTCCTCGGCTTCTGGCATAATGGGACTTCCCATCTGCTCGCGTAGTTTTGCTACCTGCTCAATCATCACCTGCCCCATCGTTCCCTGCTGGGGGTGAGCTATCCAGCGCATCTTCGACGATACGAAGAGTTCTTTCAGATACGCAAACGAGAAATCATCCGTTATTTCGCTAATCGTATCCATCTCCTCGTCCGTCATCTGCAAAGCGGGCTTAAGCGCACTATTCCAGAGCGCGACATAGGCACGACGCTCCGCCAGTTGTGGCAAACCAAACGGGTATTTGCGGTCGAAGCGGCTTGGGCGTTCAAGAATTGCAGGATCGAGCCGTTCGGGATGATTCGTTGTAGCAAGCACCACGATACCAATATTTGCCGCGAAACCATCCAGTTCATTCAAAAAGAACGAACGATTCTGTGATGTAACCAGCGAATCCAGGTCTTCCAACACCAGAATACACGGCGTACTACGACGCGCACGCTCGAACACCTGTCGAATATTCGGGTCATCCGCTCCTGGAGCGTGTGACGAACGAAAACTCTTTACATAAAGACAGGGATAATCCAGCGCATTAAGCAGAGCCTTGACCGTATGCGTTTTACCATTTCCCGGCGGGCCAACGAACAGAATGCCGCGTTTCCAGGGAATATCATGCTCTTCATACAGCGCACGCGCCTCGAAGAATTGCTCTAAATCGTCTCGAATCTCCTGTTTGAGGTCGCCCGACAAAATCAAATTGTCGAACGTCGCGTTTTTAATATCCTGAAAGAGCCGTTCATCCTTGTGCCAGTAGCCTTCGTCGAAGACGAGTACCTCAGAACGGATCTCCGTATTCCACTGACACACGGCAGCAAAGAAATCACGTGCAACGGCCTCTTCATCAGCGAGTAGCCAGTAATGTTGTTTGAACATCCCACCGCCCTCAATGGCGACGATAAATGCTTCCAGCGTATGCTCTTGCCACTTCACATCGAGCCATGCTTTC
>DAIQNC010000221.1:4225-6647 GCA_036788655.1 Ktedonobacteraceae bacterium | reverse complement strand
GCAGGTAGGTAATATATTGTCAAGAAGAATTGAAATCACGGGGGAATTCGTAGAGCCACGATTTATCGATTGGCCCACCTTCATTATATAGGTGGGCCAATCGATAAATCGTGGCTCTACGAATGAGCAGATTACTTCTCGATTGGCGCACCAATCAGGCTGCCCCATTCAGTCCACGAGCCGTCGTAGTTGCGAACGTTCGGGTAGCCGAGCAGGTAGTTCAGTACGAACCATGTATGACTACTACGCTCACCGATACGACAATAGGCGACGACATCTTTATCTGCCGTGACGCCCTTGCCACCGTAGATGCTCTGTAGCTCCTCGGCTGGCTTGAAGGTTCCATCTGCCTGTACTGCGGATGCCCATGGAACGTTGGCTGCTCCCGGAATGTGACCACCGCGTTGCGCTCCCTCCTGTGGAAGGTTGGCCGGTGCAAGTAGCTCACCACTGTATTCCTGTGGCGAGCGCACATCGACGAGCGCAAAACCGTTCTTACCAAGTTGTGCCAGTACCTGATCACGGAAGATGCGGATGTTCGCATTCGGCTCCTCGGCCTGATAGTGTGTCTCTGGATAGGAAGGAACTTCTGTCGTGATTTCGCGCTTGTCAGCAAGCCACTTCACACGCCCACCATCGAGTAGGCGCACGTCCTGGTGTCCATAATACTTGAAAATCCACAAGGCCCACGCCGCAAACCAGTTGTTATTGTCGCCGTAGACGACAATCGTTGTGTCCTTATTCACACCTGCGTGGCTGAACAGGCTCTCCAACTCCTCTTTTGTCAGAGGGGCGCGTACCACCTGATCCTGGAGCTGTGACTGCCAGTTGAGACCAACCGCTCCGGGAATATGTCCCTCATCGTATGATTTTGTATTGACATCGACCTCGAACAAGCGTACCTTCGGGTCATTCACATGCTGCTGTACCCAATCGGCGTCTACTAACACTTCCGGGTGGGCATATCCTTTGCTCTGTACCACAATACTTCTCCTGTTTGTAGCAAATACAAGATCGGACTTCTTGTATGATGTCCAACTCTTCCATCTTCTTGACGCCCGAAAACCGGGCATCCTTTATGTGTGAGAACAATCTGTATTCATAATATCTTCCCGATAGTTCGTTTGCAAGACATATAGCTAATAATTATTGTAACAATGAGAAAATGTTATGCTTTTATGACCAAGTTGTGCCGTGATTTATCACGGGTGTGCATCTGGCATACGCCCGTGATAAATCACGGCACAACATGTCATTGAATTAAACGTTTGGTGTGAATTATCATGAGCACGTTACCAATCAATCAAGTCCTTTCTATTTCACACCAAACGTTTAAGGAATTGTGATGATGTACTTCCCGAAATTCTTATTCTCCGCCATTGCTTTGTGTGCCTCGCTGATGTCGTGCATGGCAAAGGTCTGCTCGATAATGGGCTTGACCGTGCCGTTGGCGAGCAGAGGAACGACCTGTGTGGTGAAGAGGCGCGTAACAGTGAGTTTCTCTTCGAGGGTGCGTGTTCGCATCGTGCAGCCGCGCATCTGAATACGCTTACCCATCAACATGCCAATGTTGACATTGGCCTGTGTGCCGCCGAGGGTAGCGAGGAAGACCATGCGCCCCCATAATGTTAATGCATCGAGATTTTGTGCCATATAGGACGCGCCAGTGAAGTCGATAATGACGTGAACGCCACGACCTTGCGTGAGACGCTTCACCTCGTCGGCAAAGTTGTTGTCGCCGAGTCCGTAGTCGAGTCCTAAAGGTTTTGCGCGTTCGAGTTTTGCGGGTGTGCGTGATGTGCCAAAGGTTGTCGCTCCTACGGCATGAGCAAGTTGTATTGCTGCTGTGCCAACGCCGCTTCCTGCTGCATGAACCAGGACGCGCTCGCCCATCTGTAGCCCGGCTTGTGTGAAGAGGGCATCGTGTGCAGTCATGAAGACTTCGGGGATGCCAGCCGCCTGTACATAATCAAGGTTGTCAGGAATGGGGACGAGCAGTCCTTCGTGTATCAACACATACTCTGCCTGTGCGCCGCCGCCCACAATGCCCATCACGCGCTGCCCTTGCTTGTAGCTTCGCACAAGCGGCCCAACGGCATCAATCTCGCCTGCGAACTCCATGCCTGGAATATCTGCCGGCGAATCGGGTGGAGCAGGATAGTTACCCATGCGCTGAGAAAGATCGGCGCGATTAAGTCCTGCGGCGTGGATACGTACACGTACCTGATCGCCTACTGGCTCCGGTGTTGCCACATCCTGTATCGCTAAGACCTCTGGCCCTCCCGGTCTGGTAATAACAATAGCTTTCATTATCGCTGTCTCCTTTTCAATATGTTTGTATGCTGCTATTGTACGACAGCGAAAATGAATAGAACCATGTAGTGCGGTGATTTATCACTCGCGCCCTGTGCAACATAGAGGC
>DAIQNC010000221.1:0-4215 GCA_036788655.1 Ktedonobacteraceae bacterium | reverse complement strand
TCGCGCCTCTATGTTGCACAGGGCGCGAGTGATAAATCACCGCACTACATGGTCTTGATGTTTGCGGCGGAAATGTACTATTACCGCATATAGATAAAACTAGCCTTTGTTGACCGAAGAGAGGTCGATTTCGATGTTGACCTCTTTGCTGACGAGGACGCCACCGGCTTCGAGGGGAGCATTCCAGGTCAGGCCCCAATCTTCGCGGTTGATGCGAGTCTTTGCGCTAAGACCTGCACGTTGCGTTCCAAAGGCATCTTTTCCCTGACCAGCGTATTCGGCCTTAAATGTGACGGGTTTGGTGACGCCATGCATGGTCAGGTCGCCCGTGACGTTGTACTCATTGCCACCTGTTGGCTCAACCTTTGTACTTTTGAACGTAATCGTTGGATACTTTGCCACGTCGAAGAAATCGGGCGACTTCAAATGTCCGTCACGTCGCTCATCACGGGTGTCGATGCTGCTGGCATCTGCCTGTGCGTCAACTGAAGAGTTTTCGGGATTTTGTTCATCAATGTGTAGCGTACCGCTGATAACATTGAAATGACCGCGCACTGTAGTAATCATTGCGTGGCGAACAGAGAATAGTACCTCTGAATGTGCTGGATCAATTTCCCAGGCCATGAAAATACCTCCGTCGGGTATGTGTTCTATACGTACATGGTTAGCCTCATCACTAACCACTGTTAGAATAACATAAGTGACTTTCTTTTGTCAAGTTACTAACTATAAGTTATCGAAAGGGATGCGGATTCATGAACATGATATAATTGGCTTGTCCTGGTTGTAGAGACACGCGGTCGGCAATAAGGGTGGCATCGTAAGTGGTTTCGCGCCTGATACGCTTGATCCGCAGATGATATTTCGCTCGGCTCATCATGATAGTCGTCAGATTGAGGAAGGCGACCTGTTTGTGGCTATTCGCGGCGAGCATGTTGATGGACACCGCTTCATTGCTGATGTTGCGCGTGTGGGTGCATCAGGTGTGCTGTGTGCGGAGGCATCGCAGGATGTACTTCGTGACTATCCCGGCTTTCTTCAGATTGTTGTTCCCGATGTCGTCGAGGCTCTTCATGCGCTGGCTCGCGTTCGGACACAACGCCAAGAAAATACGACGCTTATTGGTATTACTGGAAGTAATGGCAAGACGAGTACGAAAGAGGCGGCAGCGGAAGTGCTGAGCTGTATAGCTCCGACGCTCAAAACGCAGGCATCCTATAACAATGAGATTGGCTATCCACTGACGTTGCTCCGATTGGAGCCGCAACACCGCTATGCCGTGTTAGAGATGGGAGCGCAATGGGTGGGCGAGTTGGCGTGGCTCTCGCGTACAATCGCCAGTCCCGACTGGTCGATCATTACCAGTGTGGGGGCGGCGCATCTCGAATATTTCGGTTCGCAAGAGCGTGTCATCATTGCCAAGACCGAACTTGTGCAAGTGTTACGACCCGATGGTATTGCTATTTTGAATTATGACGATATCAATGTACGCAATATGAGTGCGAGTACATCGGCACGGGTGCTTTATTATGGACAGGGAGAAGGTGCAGACGTTCGTGCAACGGATGTTGGTGGCGATATGCTCTTCGGGCGTAGCTTCACATTACGTTATAAAGAACAGCAGCGACGAGTGCAGCTTCGACTCCCTGGCGAGCATGGTGTGACTATCGCGCTTGCGGCGGCGGCGACAGGATGCGCGGCAGGGATGCCTCTCGACGATATTGCCAGTGTGTTAGAGACGCTTGCACCAGCAAAGGGACGCGGCGAAATCAAGGTGGGGCCGAATGGTAGTACACTTATTGATGACACCTACAACGCGAATCGCCAGTCAATTCTTGCCATTACGAAGGCAATGCAAGCCGCGACGCTAGCCCCGAATGCGAAACGCTGGGTCGTGCTGGGCGATATCTTCGAGCTGGGACAATACGCACAGTCCGAGCATACCGAGAGCGGGGCAGAACTTGCCAGTACCGTCGATTATCTTATAGCCATAGGTGATGAGGCACGTTATTACGTCGAGGGTGCGGTTGCCGCAGGGATGCCTGAGTCGCACGTTCATTACTTTCATGCTGATGTGGAGAATGCGAGAGAATTAGAGGACGCCAAACGTGCTGCCGCCGATGTGCTGATGCGCGAGGTACACAACGAAGACCTTGTGTTGATTAAAGGGTCGCGTGGTATGAGGATGGAGACGATGTTTGGAATGTGGGCGTAAAGAAAGGAAGAATATATGCCAGATAAGAAAATACGAGTTGGACTCGTTTTCGGTGGGCGTTCAGGCGAGCATGAGGTTTCACTGGCCTCGGCACGGTCGGTAATGGCGAAACTAGACTCTGAGAAATATGAGGTTGTGCCAATTGGTATCACAAAGTCTGGTCAGTGGTTGACTGGCGAGGAACAGACGCGACTTCTGGCGTCTGGTGTCGCTGATGCAGAGCAAGGAACCGACACGACTTCAACAGCAGTGACGCTGACGGGCGACCCGACGGTGCGTCGTCTCATTCCTTTGCAGGGAAGCGAGCCGTTACGAGATAATGGTGCGCTCGATGTTATTTTTCCTGTGTTGCATGGGACATATGGCGAGGATGGGACGTTGCAAGGATTGTTGGAGATGGCGAACGTTCCCTATGTCGGATGTGGTGTGCTTGGGGCCGCGCTTGGCATGGACAAAGAGAAGATGAAGATGGTCTTTGAGGCCGTTGGTCTGCCGAATGTCGAGTATGTCGTTTTCCGTCGTGCTGAGTGGGAACGTTCACCAGAAGAAGTGATGACAACGATTGAACAGCGTCTGGGCTATCCGTGTTTCGTCAAGCCTGTCAATCTGGGGTCGAGCGTTGGCATCAATAAGGCGCACAACCGCGAAGAGTTGGAACATGCTATGCGCGTCGCAGCAGAATATGACCGCAAAATTATTATCGAGCGCGGCATCAACTGTCGTGAACTGGAGTGCGCCGTGCTGGGCAACGATGAGCCAATAGCCTCGGTTGTCGGTGAAGTTATCGCCAGCAACGAATTCTACGACTACCACGCCAAGTATCTCGGTGGGAAATCGCAGGTCATCATTCCTGCCGACATTCCACAGCAGGTTGCCGAAGAGGTGCGGCGTCAGGCGGTACAAGCGTTTCTCGCGCTGGATTTGAGCGGACTGGCGCGTGTCGATTTCTTCCTTGAACGCGAAACGGGCAAGGTGTATATAAATGAGGTGAACACGCTTCCCGGTTTTACGGAAATTAGCATGTATCCCAAACTCTGGGATGCGAGCGGCTTGCCCTATCCTGAATTGCTAAACCGTCTCATCGAACTCGCGCAGGAACGTTTTGAGGATAAGCAGCGTAATCGAACAAGCTTGTAGCGTAAGATTGGCACGGGCGACCACAAGGGTACGCCTCTACGATACACGCCACGAACGATACATATCGTAATATAGTAGGGGCGTACCCTTGTGGTCGCCCGTGCCGATATAACTATGCGTCAATATAACTAGAGGAGTCATCATGGCCTCGAAGATACCAACGAATTTTTCACGACATACAGAGCGCACGACCATTCGCAGCATCAAAGTCGAGCCGCTAGATATTCCATTGTTGGAGCCGTTTTCTATCGCTACGGGCAGTGTGTCATCGGCACGGAATGTTCTCATTACGATAACGTTGAATGATGGGAGCGTGGGATATGGCGAAGCGGCCCCTTTTCCACCAAGCACAGGTGAAACACAGGAGACAGCATTAGCGGCGGCACATGTGTGTGTTGAGATGCTGATAGGGCAGGATGCAGCACAGTGGCGCAATCTCTCGCACCTGCTTCATAGCATCTATTATAGTCAGGGAACGGTATGTGCTGCCTTTGAAATTGCGCTGCTCGATGCCCTGACGCGCTCCTTTGGGATGCCGCTCTACACCTTTT
This sequence comes from Ktedonobacteraceae bacterium, assembly GCA_036788655.1. Taxonomy (GTDB): domain Bacteria; phylum Chloroflexota; class Ktedonobacteria; order Ktedonobacterales; family Ktedonobacteraceae; genus JBBQVS01. Next base: position 312 of record DAIQNC010000221.1, on the reverse strand, counting down.
TTGGTGGCGCATCGACGACGATTGAGACTGATATCAGTATTCCGCTTGTTGCCCCGGCTCATGCCGAGCGGTTGGCCCTTGAAATCGTGCGACAGGGTGTCAAGACGATCAAAGTCAAGGTTGGTGGCGATTTGCATGATGATGTTGACCGCGTAGAGGCTGTGCGTGTCGCTGCTCCCAACGCGGCTATCATGCTCGACGCCAATCAGGGCTACACGGCAAACGAAGCTTTATTGTGTCTCGAAGCACTTGACGATAACGATATTCGCCCCATTTTGATGGAGCAACCTGTTCACAAAGACGATTTCGAGG
>DAIQNC010000220.1:0-6662 GCA_036788655.1 Ktedonobacteraceae bacterium | reverse complement strand
ATGTCGTCTACCTTGAAGGAACATCCGCAACACGCGATGAGCTAGAGAGCCAGTTGCGTGACCTTTTCCTCGTCCGCGCTCAATCTGATGACCTTGTCCTTTTCTATTTCGCTGGCTACGCCTTCCTCGATGCCGCAACCGGAGACGGCTACCTCGCCCTGCACAATACGACGCTAGAACGTCCCGTCACAGGTTTACATCTTCCCACACTCGTCGATCACTACCTCTACGACTCACGCGCCAACCACATTCTGACGTTGCTTGATGTCGCGCACACTGGCCCTATAGGACGACCTTCCCGAAATCAGACAACAGGGAATGATGCTTCCATGCTCTTCGGGCAATCCTTACAAGACCTGCCACGCAATCAGGGTCGCGTCATTCTGACCTCGCATCGCTCAGGCGAGGTTTCGCAGGAGCAGATGGAACGCGGACAGGGTATCTTTATGGGGCATCTGCTCGACGCCTTCGAGGGCAAGGCCGCTAATCCACGCACAGGACGCATCACACTTGGCACACTCTACGACTATCTTGATGAACAAATAGGTCAGGACGAGGCCGTATATCCACAGAAATTCGGCAATGAACACGGTTCGATAACGCTTATAGAGTGGGCAGAGTGGCGTACTGCCGACGCTCCGCTCTCACCGGGGAAGGCACGGCGTATTACTGATGTCGAGGTAACACCCCTGCACATCCTGACAGGACATCGCGGACACGTCGATGATGTCGTTTTTTCGCCCGATGGTGCGCGTATCGCCTCCTGTGGAGAAGATATGACGGTGCGCCTCTGGGATACTGAGCGCGGTACACCTCTACATACGCTCACAGGCCATAGTGGAGCAGTGATGGGCGTCGATTTCGCACCCGATGGCGTCCTGCTTGCCTCCTGCTCCGAGGATAAGACCATTCGCCTCTGGGAAAGCCACACGGGAAAAACACGCCATATCTTGCAAGGCCATCAGAGCGCGGTCTGGACAGTCGCCTTCTCGCTCGATAGCCAGCTACTGGCATCCTGCTCCAACGACGAGACGGTACGCCTCTGGCATCCTGATACAGGTATGTCACTCATGACGTTACAGGAACATCATAACGTCGTTGTCGGCATCGACTTCTCCTATGATAGTCATTTGCTCGCATCCTGCTCCTTCGATAAAAGCATCTGTATCTGGGATGTGCAGACAGGCACAATGCAACGCCGCCTCCGTTACACCGATATCGTCTATGGAGTTGCATGGTCGCCACAGGGCAGCCTGCTCGCCTCCTGCTCTGCCGATGGCTCGATAACGCTGTGGGATACCGCAACGGGTCAGGTGATGCAGACGTTGACAGGGCATGATGGGGCGGTCTGGACGGTCGATTTCTCGTCTGATGGTCGCTTGCTCGTTTCCGGTTCCGAGGACGGCTCGCTCAAACTCTGGGATGTCTCTCAAGGACGCGAAATCCAGACGCTCAACTTCCGCACAGAGGTGTACGGCGTCGTGTTCGGTGCAAATGGTTTGTTGGCTAATAGCGCAGAGGATGGTGCAGTGAGGGTGTGGAGAACTGAGGCAGTGTAGAGGGTCACTTTATCACTCCCTCGACCTCTGCCAATCTCCTTAAAAACCGCCTGTCCTGAATGCGTTCCAGCACTTCTCTCGCACGATCTAACTGTGACCTGTCACCTGTGCGTTGCGCCAGCACGATACGCATTCGAGCGGCGTGAACAATCAGTTGCGCGTTCTCTGCTCCATCAATGGCTTCCGAGAGTTGCTCATTGTCATCAGATTTCAATGCACGTGCGATTTCATATGCTGGCACGATGAATCGTTTCAAGTCAATTTCTTGTCTTATAACAGCTGCTTCCACGCTATCAGGCGTCACGAAGCCATGTTCGCTCAAGAACATCATCCACAAGGGAGCTATATCTTCCGCTAATTTGTCAATGGCGAGAGTGTCGCTTAGATACGATACATCATCCTCTTGATGCGCTTTTAGTACCGCATGGAAGGTCTCAAGTGCGAACTTCTCGTTTCCCTCTGCATTTCCAAGCCGTTGTATGAAATGTTCAAGGGCGGCATTGCTTGCATCGGATGTTGGGCGGTCTTCACGCGAAGCAGCTACGAATAAGAGAGCCATGTAGCCGCTCATCATAGTCATTAACGCGCCCAGATCATCTAGCACCTGCTCCCAAACCTCTTTGAGGAACGGTGCAATAAACATCACATCATCCCATTGCCCGTTGAAATACGCTGCGAACATAGCGTTACTCGGCCCGGTTTCGAGATAGATGGGAGCATCATCAGGACGCTGGTTCAATAAAGCATTCTTTATCACAGCAATACTTTGAGCATAGTCGCCGAGTAAGAAGTAGGCTGCTCCCATCATATTCGTTGCATCGCCACGCTCATACGCTGATAATTCCTGGACCGCGAGACGCCGTTGCGCCAATTCGATGATAGAGTTCATCCGATGGAATCGGAACGCTAAAACGGCGCAGCTATCAAGCGACTCACTGAACGCGCTCCAATCCTGTCGCTGCTCAAAATAGGCTGCCGCCGCCAGCCCAACAGCATTCATACGTTCTAAATCCTCTTGCGTATTCTCAGCGGCTGGAACATAGCGATTGTTATAGAAGGCATCAAGGATACGAATGCGCCACTGCTCATCTTCGTTTCCTGCACGCTCCGCAAGCTGATTTGCCTCGGTACGTAGCTCATCCACCTGCTCTCTCGTTGGCCTCTCTGAGACACTGCCGCGTGTATACACAATGAGCAGTTTTCGCAACAGCCTTGTCCCCATCAAAGCATCGCTACCTCCACTGTTACGCCAACACACTATCGCTTTCTTGTAGGCATCAGCAGTGATATCTCCTCTCGTACCGCTATCACCAAGCAATTCATACAAATGCATATGTTCTGATTCGGGTGCGATTTCAAGTGCTTGCTGAAAATAGGTACGCGCCTCATTGATAGCACTGGCATGTGACGCTACCTCTCCAGCACGAGTCAAATAATATACTGCCCGCTCTGTTTCATGTGGCAATTTCTTCGGCACAGCAGACTGTTTGGCGAGTTGCACCGCTTCACGATAGTGGTAGGCGATGACAGCCGCGTAACTATCATGGGGCGCATTCGCTTCAAGCCACGATGCAATGCTGCTATGTAAGCGCATTCGTTCGGCACGTGAAAGTGTTCCATAGGCGACATCGCGGAAAAGGATGTGACGGAAGGTGTAACCATCTCCTTCGGTAGGTGCAAGAATGTCGCGTTGCAACAGGTCATCGAGAGCCGAGGAAATATCTTGAGGGGTGGCGTCGGTCATGATAGCTTCCAGCATTCGGACACGGAACGAGCGACTGGCAACCGATGCCACCTGTAACAATGTTCTTTCCGTCTTTGAGAGCATATCGAGACGCGCTAACACGGCGGCATGAACAGTGTCGGGGAGCGCATCAAGTGATACGTGAGTACCCGTCTTGCCACGTTCGATGAGGCCACGAATCAGTTCCAGCGCAAAGAAGGGATTGCCACCGGAACGTTCCACAACCTGTTGGCGCAGGTTATCCGGTAACGTCTTCGCCAGTTGTTGAATCAAGTCTTGCGTCTGCTTCGCCGTGAGTGGTTGCAGAGCTATCGAGGTGAAATTCTGACGCCCCCCACCCCATGCCGGGCGTCGATCTAACAATTCAGGACGACTCAGCACGATGAGCAACATACGTGCATGTGTTCGCACATTGATGATATGCTCCACGAGGTCAAGCATACTCTCGCTGGCCCAGTGCAAATCCTCGAAGACGAGAACACGAGGAGCAAGTTGTGAGAAGGCTTCGATGAGCAAACGCCACACATTGAAAATTGCCTCGCGGTCTGTATTTGCCTGTGCATGACTATCACTCTCAATACCAAGTGTGGCTAAAATAAGGTCGGCGAGGCGTGATGCATCACTTGTATTATAGGAGACATCAGTAAAGATACGCATTATCTGTGCTTTAGCGATTTTCTCGCCCTGCATCATACCTTCCAGCAGTCCTTGTAGAGGCCAGTACGTCAGCGTTTGCCCATAGGGAAGGCAGCGCACCATCGCCACCTGAAAATCTTCATCGGGGTCGAGTCGTTTGAGAAACTCTTCCAGTAAGCGCGTCTTGCCCGTGCCAGCCGGAGCGACGATGGAAACGAGCTGTGGGCGTTCCTCTTCCAGCACACGCTCTTTGAGCAGAGCCAGTTGCATTAGATCTTGCTTGCGTCCCACGAGCGGTGGACGACTCACCTCTCGCGTCGGACGCGGCCCGATAAGTGGAAAGACTCGCAAAGGAAGTCGTTTCCCTTTTGCCTCAATCAGACGTGGCTCCTCGAAGAGAAACGAAGTCTGCGCGGCATCAACTGTGCGCTCGCTCGCAATAATCTCATCAGGATTCGCATGCTGTTGAAGACGTGCCGCGACATTGACGGCATCACCCGTAATCAGGAAGTCGCCGCGTGACAGGTCGCTGGTTGCAACCACCTCGCCCGTATTAACGCCGAAACGCAACTTAAAGGACTCCCCCAGCACCTCATCTCGTGCAATAGCTTCGCGCAGTGCGAGCGCGGCGGCCAGGGCACGTTCGGCATCATCGCCATGCGCCTGCGTCAATCCGAAGACTGCCATGACAGCATCGCCAATAAACTTCTCGATTGTGCCACCATAAGCCCCAACGATATCCCGTGCGTGTTCATAATAGCGGCCCATCAGGGCGCGAACATCTTCGGGATCAAGTGATTCACCAAGTGCGGTTGAGCCAGTAACATCAGCAAATAGGATGGTGACAAGTTTGCGCTCTTCGGGCATATGGAAAACGCTCCTCTCATGTTGTGACGTGATGTATCACGTGCGTCCACCCTTGCACGACACATGGACGCACGTGATACATCACGTCACAACATGGGCGCGTTCGGCGGTAAATATCCATATCTCATGCATTGTATCAGTTCAGCAATAAACACACAATAGCTATGGAAGCGATTATTCAGGTGATTGTAAGGTCATTCTTGCTACTTGCAAGGGTAGTATCAGGCCAGATAAGGAAAATAGGAACGGTCAGACTCTTTTCTTAGCCTGATTCCCTGTAAAAAAGCTATTCCAGAATTTGAGGCATATATTTATGGATACAGTGTCCGTAGTGAGTAAACGAGAAGTCAAGCCTGTTGGCCCCATTCGTCAAACAATCTCGAATTATATCAACCTTATCAAGCCGCATGTTACCGTGTTATTGCTCGGTGTCACCGCCGCCGCCATGACCATTGCAAAGGGACAATTTCCTTCGCTCGGTCTACTTCTAGCAACGTTACTCGGTGGTGCGATGGCGGCAGGGAGCGCGAATTGTATCAATTGCTATATCGACCGCGACATCGACCAGTTGATGGGGCGTACACAGCGTCGCTCGATTCCAGCAGGACGTGTTGATCCGACACATGCACTTATCTTCGGAGCTATCCTCGGTGTTGGCTCCTTTCTCGTGCTGTACTTCCTGGTCAACCTGCTCAGTGCCTTGCTTGCCTGTTCCGCCATTCTGTTCTACGTCTTCGTCTACACGCTTGGCCTCAAACGCAATACGGCACAGAATATCGTGATTGGTGGTGCTGCCGGTGCTGTTCCTGTGCTGGTTGGATGGGCCGCTGTGACCAACAGTGTGACGCTTTCCGCTATCTGGCTTTTCGCCATCATCTACTACTGGACGCCGCCGCACTTCTGGGCATTGTCGCTGCTTATTCAAAAAGACTATGAGAAAGCGCATGTGCCAATGCTACCTGTGATGATGGGTGAGCAAGAGACACGTAAGCAGATATTTCTCTATACACTCTTGCTAATAGCGGTTACGCTTGTGCTGTTCGCAACGCATGTGATGGGCTATATCTATCTTGTGTCCTCGATTATCCTGGGTGGTATTCTGCTGTACATGACGATACGCCTGCTACGCGATAAAACAAAACACTGGGCAAAGACCATTTTCTGGTATTCTAACTGCTATCTTGCCGCCATTTTCGCCGTCATGGTCGTAGATAGAATCTTGCATTTCTAATCAAAGGGATTGTGTTATGAATTGGCGTCTCGCTTCACGACTCTCTGTTATCACGCTTGCCGTGCTGGTCGTTATTCTTGTTCTCACGGTACAAGATGGGCATAGTCTGGTCTCGACTGTGACCAATATTTTCGGTTCACATTCAGCAGGAGCAGCGAGCTTGCAAGGTGACAATCTAGGTAGCACTCCTGCTCCCAATTTCACGCTTACAGACCAGAACGGGCAGCAGGTTTCACTCGCTCAGTATCACGGCAAGCCTGTCATTCTGACATTCCTGTATACGCACTGCCCGGATGAATGCCCGTTGACTGCCGAGCGACTTCATGCGGCTATGCTCGCACTCGGCCCCGATGCTTCAAAGATAGGCGTACTGGCAGTGAGTACCGACCCGGTTGGCGATACGAAAAGTGCGGCTCAGAATTTCACGCAAGCACACAACATGCAGAACTACTGGCACTATCTGATTGGCTCACGCTCTCAACTCTCCCCTGTCTGGAAGAACTACAACATCTGCGTTCAAAATCAGCAAGCTTTGACGGATCACACCCTCGCCATATACATTATCGACAAACAGGGCAACGAACGTGCCTTCTTCGGTGGGACAGATTTTACCCCCGACCAGGTG
>DAIQNC010000219.1:0-6682 GCA_036788655.1 Ktedonobacteraceae bacterium | reverse complement strand
CCTCGCGTACACGCTCACCTTGAATCAGGTCGAAGATGCGTCCAAGTCGTATGGTCTCATCGAAGAAACGGTCGCCACGATTACGCATGTCGAGAATGATATTTTCGAGTTCGGTCAGACGTAGCGCAAAGTTGCGCTCCATATCTTCTCGATAGAGGCGGAGTTGCTCGTCAATGGCCTCGACAGTGCGTGCATCCTCGGCAAGCAGGTCGGCACGTTGCTGTACGGAGCCACGTGTCTCGTTCAGTAAGCGTTGCATGACGCCGAGAGGGCTGAGAAATTTGAGGCGGATACGCTCTGCTTCATCAAGCGTGTTGAAGAGATACTCTTCCAATTTCCCAAAACGGCTACTCTCCCACAGGCGCATCGCATCATGACCCACTGCCGAACGTGCTTGTTGCGCGAGGAGCGCGGAGACGGGAAAAATTTCTGGTTGAAAACCAAGTAAGTTTTTGCAGTTATCGCGCACAAAGCCAAGTATCTGCTCCATTGCCTCTGGCGTTCGCAGCATGTCGATTTTGTTGAGGACAACCACAACCTTCTTACCCCATGTGCGGATACGCTCGAGGAAGAGACGTTCACTCTGTGTAAAGGGGCGGTCAACCGAGGTGATGAAGAGTATCAAGTCGCTTCGTGGCACAAATTCGTCGGTTAAACGTTCGTGTTCACGTAACACGGCGTTAACGCCGGGAGTATCGACGATACTGATATCACGCAAAAAGGCAGAAGGATTGTCGATTTCCAGCAGCCCTTGTTCGACCTGATGACGAATATCCTGCTCACCATAGCGCACAACTGTGACCTGATTTGTCGTCGGGACAACACCCTCTTCCAGGACATCGCCATGCAACAAAGCGTTTATACACGCTGACTTGCCAGCGTTGAATTCGCCAACGATAACAAGCAAAAAGATATCGTCCAGCGAAGCCGTCACTTGATGAAGCGTCGTTGCATACGCATCCGCGCCCTCGAAGCCGACGAGACATGCCTGGAGTTGGGCCGCGATACGCCGCTCCTCCTGTAACAGACGCCGTTGTTGATCTTGTAGAAGAACCTGTGCCATAGAATAACGCCCCTACATGTTCTTTCATATCTATATTAGAGAACGAAAAAATGGGATAGAAAGAAACAAGATTTCATCATTTAGAGAACAATGCCTCTGGTACGTTATGAGGCACGATTACTTTGAGAGAGTCGGGTACAACTCGGAACGTAATGGGTGGAAATCCCTGTGATGGTGTACTTCCAGCCGGGTCGCCATCAATTTGCATGGCAACAGGTTTTTGCGTGTGAATGCTGATATCCTGACCCGTTTCATATTTCACCCATTGACGACGTTGCTCACGACGAAGTAAAAAATCAATTGCCACACCAATGCGTCTGAAAACGTTCTGTTTGTATATTACACAGACATCTAGTAAGCCATCGTCGCATTTTGCCTGCCATGTGTACTTGATTGCACCACCATACAGTTGTGTGTTGCCAATAATCACCTGTATGGCGTTGCCCCGAATCGTTTGCCCTTCAACTTGTAAGACAACATGAAAGCCGGGATATCCAAAGCCAAGCCATGTCCCCATAACGAGATAGCCCAGGATACCGAAGCGTTTGACGGGCTTTTTCTCCACTGCCTGTGTTATCTCGCCATCCATGCCAATGCCAGCCATGAGCAGAAAGTAGTGATCGCCAACTTGCCCCAGATCAATAGTGCGGGTTTGCCCATGTAAGAGAACCTGCCGCGCCCCCGCATTATCCAGCGGGATACCTGTCTCACGCGCCCAGACGTTGACCGTACCGCTCGGTAGTACACCGAGCGCAGTTTTGCTTTTGGCAAGCTCTTGAATAATCTCATTGATTGTGCCATCGCCACCAACTGCAATCACGACATCTTTCTTTTGTTGAACTGCTTCCCCTGCCAGCCGTCGTGCATCTCCAGCTTTTTGCGTCAGCCACAATTCAACTTGCCATCCGTGCTGTTGTAAATACGAAATGGTCTCTCGTATCTGATGCTCGTTTTGAGCATAGCTTCCTGCTGTCGGATTGGCAATCACGACAGCAGTTGTTACAGTTATCCCTGTTGTCTCTTGTTGTGGTTGAGATGATAATTCTGGTAACTTTTCTACAGTCTCTTCTTGCATGATTGCCTCTATATCCTGTGTTATGCTTATATGTGACAGCAAATATTTGTATTGTTCTGTTTGTGTTATCTGTATATGTCTGGTACGAAACAGATGTAGTTGAAGTTGTGAAAGGACCAATATGTCTATAACCATTGCACCGTATGATAAAGAACGATATGGAGATGCCGTCTTTCGGTTATGGCAAACAACAATAGGGCAACTATGGCCTCTTGATACATTCCGCTTACGACAGGTACTGTCAGAAGGGGGAACGCACTTTATCGCACTTGAAGGTGATAAGCAGGTTGTTGGTTTTGTTGCGACACACTTACATGAGCAGACAGGGCATATTTCTCTACTCCTTGTGGCATCCGATAAGCAGCGACAAGGCATAGGTACAGCCTTGCACAACACAGCAGTTGCACATTTTCGTGAGGCAGGTGCGACCGAGGTTCAACTTGGTGGAGGCTCATCGCGTTTCTTTCCAGGCGTCCCTGAAAACCTTCCTGATGCAGTTTCCTTTTTTCGCTCGCAGGGGTGGAGTTTTGGGGGTGAGCAGTACCATGTTGTCTATGACCTGGCACAAGACCTGCGTACCTATGTCACACCATCTCCTGTATTGCGACGAGTGGACAAGCACCAGATATACTTTGAGACTATTGTACCTGGACAGATGAACGAACTACTGGCATTTGAATCGCGTGAGTTCCCTGAATGGCTCGATGCCTTTCAACGTGTGATGTCGCTCGGTGATTATGACGATGTGCTTGTTGGGCGGAATGCAACAGGGCAAATCGTGGCCTCGCTCATCATGTATTCACCGCAATCCAGCAAGGAGCGACACGATGTTCTCTGGCAAGCGATTTTGGGGGAGCGATTAGGGGCTATCGGTTGCGTTGGCGTTGCCGAACAGGAACAGGGGAAAGGCATAGGTCTCGCTCTTGTCGCATGTGCAACAGAACTTTTGATTGAACATGGCGTAGAACATTGCTCTATCGACTGGGTAGTTCTTATAGACTTCTATGCAAAACTGGGATATCACGTCTGGCGCGGCTACCACATGTGTAGTAGATATTTGTAGTTCTGCGATTCATCGCGGACGTGCGCCGGACGACGTTGGAACCCGTCCGCGATGAATCGCTGGACTACAGATATCTTATCAATCAACTCGTGGGACACGTGCCAGTATTTCCGACACAACTTCATAGTTGATTGTGCCAAGTCGTTCCGCAACTTGCTCTGCTGTCAGCGATGCTTCGCCTTGATGCCCAATCAGCACGACTTCATCTCCTATGCGCGTCTGTGGAATATGTGTGACATCAACCATCGCCTGATCCATGCAAACGCGCCCAATCAGAGGTGCTTCCTGTCCATGTATCAGCACGGAACCCCAGTTTGAAGGGGCGCGTCGGAAACCATCTGCGTAGCCAAGTGGTAGTGTTGCGACGAGTGTTGGGCGTTCTGTGGTATAGGTGCAACCATAACCGATACATTCGCCCTCTGGCACGAGTTTTACCTGTGCAACCTGCGTCTTAAATGAAAGTGCGGCCCGAAATCCTTCTGGTAGACGCACTTCGTTGGATGGGTCAAGACCGTAGAGGGCAATGCCGGGACGTACCATGTCGAAAAGGGCTTCTGGTACACTCAGGGTAGCCGCACTATTCGCTGCATGAACAAGAGGTGGGCGTAGTTCCTGTGCGTCGAGTGCCTGTAGTACCTGTGAAAATCGTTCAAGCTGCATGTAGGTATATGCCTTATCTGAGGAATCTGCCATCGCAAAATGAGTGTAGATGCCTTCTACAATAAGTCCAGGTAGTGCCTTGAGAGAGCGAACGAGTGCTACGATCTCTTCGACTCGCTCGAAACGCATGCCGAGGCGACCCATTCCAGTATCGACTTTGATATGGACAGGAACAGTTTTGTCGAGTGCTACTGCTGTCTGTGACAATGCTTTCGCCGCATCAAGTGTATACAGCGTAATGGTCGCTTGCTGACGAACCGCCTCGCGCATCTGCCAGGGTGGGACGTAGCCGAAGATGAGGATGGGAGCGGTTATACCGGCTTCGCGTAGCGGTGTGACTTCACTCAGTGTTGCTACGCCAAGACGTGATGCGCCATTGTGAAGCACTGTTCGGGCAACTTTTACGGCTCCATGCCCATATGCGTCGGCTTTGATGCTGGCGAGAACCTGTACGTGGTCTCCAACAAGCGATTTGATGCGCCGCGTGTTGTTGGCGATTGCTCCTAAATCAATCTCGACCCAGGTGGGACGCTCGGCACGTGAAACTACAATCTGCTTCCATGCGGGCGTCTGTCTGACCAGTTTTTCGGATGCCTCCCATGGACGCGCCATAAGAAGTTCGGTTACGCGCTCCATCCTTGTCGGCTCTGAACCTTTGATAAGTATCACGTCAGGTTGTGCCTGTGTTTTCTCATGCTCCAGAATGTGCCGAACGGCTTGCGCTGCGTCTTCATGCGTCGAGGTGATGGAAATGCGTTCAGACGATAATCCGGCTTTCCGCGCCTCCTCTGCGATAATCGCTGCCCACTCTCCACGTGTGACAAGATAATCAGCGAAACGTGCCGCTTCACGCCCGGCGATACGATGTGCCTCCTCCTCGTATTCGCCAAGTTGCACCATATCACCAAGTACCGCTATACGCCTTCCACTCGTTCTGTCTAGCGGAGACGATGTTATGACGCCCATCGTTCGCAATCCTGCACTTACCGATGCCGGATTAGCGTTATGTGTATCATCAAGCAATATTGACCCACGTATTCCTGAGAGTGGGTTGAGGCGTCCAGGCATCGGTGAGAGTGTAGCTAACGCTTGTTGTAATTTTTCTATGGTTATGCCATTATCACGCCCTACGTGGAAAGCTGCAAACATCGTTGCGAGGTGATGCTCACCTAAGAGATGCGAAGCGAGTGGTAGTGGTTGTATCGTTCCTGTTCCCAGATCCGTCTCTCCTAATGTGATCAGCTCGCATTGTAATCCATCCCAGGTAACATGAACATTTTGAACATCTTGTGTCGGTTTCGCACCTGGGGGGAAGGAGATAGGCACAGATGGTATAAAGCCGGAAAGATGTGGCCTTTTAGCGTATTGGTTCTTATGAAAAAGCATGTCGCGCAGGGCAGGATTAAGATTATTATAATAGAGTGTGCCATTTTCTGGAAGATACTCAAGGAGTGTCCAGAATTCTTCTGATTGCCGTTCTAACGTCCCAAAATATTGTAAATGTGCTGGACTGATATGTGTGAGTACACCAATTTGAGGTTGCACGATGCGGCGCAGGTCAGCGATTTCGCCTGGACGGTCGCAACCGAGTTCAAGGACTGCGAAGCGATGCTGTGGCTCTAAACGACCAAGCGAGAGGGGTAAACCAAGCAAGTCGTTGTAGTTCTGCCAGCTTCTAAATGTTGGAAATTGTGTCGAGAGAACGGTAGCAATGGCCTCTTTTGTACTGGTTTTACCAACACTTCCTGTGACCGCGATAACAGTTGGACGCCACTGAGCGAGTATGAAGTGAGCATACTGTTGTAGTGCAATTCGTGTATCCTCGACGACGATAATGGCGATATTGGCATGGGCAAGCCACTGTTGCTGCTCTTCGGAAAGTGCGTTTATGAAATGTGCTTCGACGAGTAGACCAGCCGCACCACCACGCACTGCATCAAACAGATATTTATGCCCATCGTTCCGTTCGCCACGTATCGCTACAAACAACTCGCCAGGACGAATTTGCCGTGTATCATGACTGAACGACGGAAAACGTGTTTGTCTTCCTGCGAAACGTAGCTCACCATTCGTCGCCTGTAGGAATAAATCAAGTTGAATCATGCCTTATGCCGTCGGAAATTCTAGTGTGCTATCACATATTGCATCGGCCCTACCTGTCTTACCATACCTTTTAGTTCCATCATTGTCAACGTCGCAGACACGACATGTGGCTCCATCTCTGAGGCGCGAGTGAGTTCGTCGATGTGTTGAGCCTCCTGGCTGAGATGTTTGAGTAAGGTACGTTCTTCGTCGTTGTTTGGAAGAATGGCCTGCGCCTCGACGTGTTCTGGAACCATGCGAAGATCAAGTTGTTCGACAATATCCTTCGCGCTGATGACCGGATGCGCTCCATCCAGTATGAGCTTATTTACTCCAGCACTTGATGCTGAGAAAATTCCTCCTGGCACAGCGAAGACTTCGCGCCCCTGTTGTAGGGCAGAGCCAGCGGTAATAAGCGCACCGCTTTTAGGCGGTGCTTCTGTAACCAGAACACCTAGTGAAAGCCCGGCAATAATATGGTTGCGAGCAGGAAAATTGCCAGCGTCCGGTCTGACTCCCAGGGGGTATGCACTGATAAGCGCACCACATCCTGACTCGACGATGCGTTTTGCCAGCGACAAATTTTCTGCCGGGTAAATAGTGTCAAGGCCGTTTGCCAGGATTGCAAGTGTACGTCCACCAGCATTGAGGGCGGCATGGTGAGCAACCGTGTCCACGCCGAGCGCGAGACCACTCACAATTGTCAAGTTGGCCTTTGCTAAATCGGTGGTAAAACGTT
>DAIQNC010000218.1:5613-6690 GCA_036788655.1 Ktedonobacteraceae bacterium | reverse complement strand
TGACTTGAGCCGTTTCGGTGGCAAAGCCATTTATGAGACCTCGACCAATGCCGCGATTAAAGATGGTCAGGCCGTCGTCAACACTGCCCTTGCTCAGGCCGCAGCAACTCCTGCAACGCCAGTAGCGGCATCAGCGCAAACGCAAACCAGCAGACCAGACCTTGTAGATCAGGTTCAGGCAGCAAAGGCAGCGCGTTCAAAATCTCGAAGTGGCCCTTACAAACACCTGCTTACAGGCATCTCGTACATGATTCCGTTCATCGTCGCTGGTGGCATTCTGATTGCCCTGGCGTTCGCCATTGGTGGCTACAAAATCGTCTACTACGATACAACGAACCTGACCGTTCTCACCACGAGTTTTGCCGCCAATCCTGCACAGTCGATAGGCGCGGCACTGTTCGTGATTGGAGCAAAAGCTGGTTTCCTGCTGTATGTTCCCATTCTGGCGGGTTTCATAGCCTACTCCATTGCTGATCGTCCTGGTCTTGCTCCCGGTATGATTGGTGGCGTACTGGCAAGTCTCACTGGCTCTGGTTTCCTGGGTGGTCTCTTTGCTGGCTTCATCGCTGGCTATATCACACTCTGGTTGGTCAGAACGATCAAGCTGCCTCGCAATCTTGCAGGCATTATGCCAGTCCTCGTGTTGCCATTGCTCAGTTCTCTCCTCACCGGCTTAATCATGGTCTATATTGTCGGTACGCCTATCGGTCTGCTCAATCAGGCACTGGTGAATGGCTTGAAGGGATTGCAGGGAGCCAACGCCGCACTACTCGGTCTGCTTATTGGTCTGATGATGGCCTTCGACATGGGTGGCCCAGTCAATAAAGCGGCCTACGCCTTCTCGACTGGCTTGCTGCTCGACCCACACAATCCTGTCTATCTGCCGATGGCTGCGGCAATGGCTGCTGGTATGACACCACCGCTTGGCCTTGCACTGGCAACCGTCCTCTTCAAAAATCGCTTCACCGCCGACGAGCGCGAAGCTGGTAAAGCCGCATGGGTGCTGGGCTTGTCCTTCATCACCGAGGGAGCCATTCCCTTCGCAGCCGAAGACCTGTTCCGCGTCATCCCATCCAT
>DAIQNC010000218.1:0-5603 GCA_036788655.1 Ktedonobacteraceae bacterium | reverse complement strand
TGGTTGGCTCAGGCATTACCGGAGCATTGACGGCCCTGTTCGGCATCGGGCTACACGTTCCTCACGGCGGCATCTGGGTGATGTTCATTCCAGGTGTGGTCAGCAACTTGCCCCTCTACGTCCTGTCAATTGTCATAGGCACAGTCGTCACCGCTGGAATGCTCTTCATCCTCAAACGCCCCATCGCGGCCTCTGAGCAACAAGCAGCAGAAGCCACTGTTCCAGCAGTCGTCGCGTAACATGTTGTGTCGTGATGTATCACGGCTATGCAAACGGAAAACGCCCTATGTTGTGTCGTGATGTATCACGGCTGTGCGGAGATACTGTCGGCACAGCCGTGATACATCACGACACAACATGTTCAATCTCGACGTTCCGCAATACGCACACGAAACGCATTGCCCAGTGTCGGCGTAGGATTATTCTTGACGCGCAATTTCATCCCTGGATTCCCCTGTTCCAGCCGTATCATGTGCAGAAGTGAAGCCATCACCAGCACAATCTGGGCCTCTGCCGCACCTGCCCCCAGACAGGTGTGCGTGCCTATCCCGAATGGTGCATACGCTCCGCGCTGCTTATGTTCCTTGCGTGACTCATCATAGCGTCCGATATCGAACATATATGGTTGTGGATAAAGCTCAGGCAGGAAGTGAGAAGCAGTCGAAGCCAGCATCATCGTTTGTCCCTCTTTGACACGATATCCTGCGAACTCGAAGTCCTGAGTGGCAGTGCGTGTCACGATGGGTGCTATCGAATACAGGTGTAACGTCTCCATCATTGAGTGATGCAGCACACCCTGTGACGGCACTACATGGAATCATCGCATCATATCATGTAAACTTGAGGTTAAGGATTGACAGGGAGAGATTTGCCATATATGCTATTGTCAGTGAGATAGTTCAATATCCGACAGTATAAAGGGAAACTATGAAGCAAGCAAACGCAGAACGTCTCGAACTTGAAGAAGAAATCTCTTCGTTTCTCTCGGCATCCTTCCTCGAACTCGATGAGAGTGAGCGGCAATTGATGAAACGCTTCGGCCTGACACTGACGCAATACTGGGCATTAGTGCATCTTGACGATGAAGAAGGGCGTCCACTCAGCGAACTGGCCGACTTATTGATTTGCGACAAGAGCAATGTGACCAGTATTGTCGATAAGTTTGAAGAAATCGGGCTAGCCGAACGCAGACGTGGCAAAGAGGGAGACCGCCGTTATATCCGCGTGGTGCTTACTCCACGAGGACGCCAACTTCGTACTCTCTTGATGTCTACGCATGAGCAGTTGCTCAAACAGCGTTTACAGGCATTGAGTACCGAGCATTTATTACAGCTTCGTGAGCCACTGCAACACCTCGCCAGAACATTGCAGACTCAATTTACAAATAAAGAAGTCTCTACGATGATTGATAATGCCGTTGCACACACGCACGCCGATCAAGAAGTCCCTACCATTTTAGCGTAATGTTGGGCAGTAATCGGCACAGCATCGGCGATAGTATGGTCGCTCATCGAGAAGAGGAGCGTGATGTACTCGCCCATTGCCCAGTTCAGCGGGTTCATAGATTTCGTGGGTGTACCGGGAGTATATCCTGTCGGGGCATTCTTCCCCCAGACCTGTTCAGGAATCATCCCGGAGCCATTGGCCGCCGCCATCATCGCCGTGAGATACTGGTCGGCATTCTGGTTCGCCGCAACAGCATACATGCCGCGCTCACCGGATAGAATAGGCCAGAGTTGCCCAACGCCACTCCCATCGTAGTTTGAGCCATCAGCGTGTTCACCATACCCATCGTGATTGTAGCGATGCCAGTAGCTATTGCCGTTGATTGTCTCTTTTATTGTGGCATCAACCGCCTGTAACGACGATGTAATATATGGTGAGTTCGCTGGATAGATGCCTTGCCGCACAAGTTCGAGAAACCCCATATCTACGATTGAACGCTCATCAAATGTGCCACCACCGTTACTAATCTGAATAGTATCCCCATCATTGGGATTGCCGTTGGCGTCGATGCGCTCGAAATAGTGACCGTTGCCGAGCGGTCCCGTTGTTGTATACGTCCACGCAATCACCATTTTTCGATAGTAGTCCGCCGTGCTGAGATAGCGTTGCTGACTGCTCGTATCGCCATTCATACCAGCAATCGCTGCCGCGCAAACGAGTCCACTGATTTCGGCGGCAAGCGTCGATGGACTGTAGCCGCCATTCTCTTCCCATCGTTCCTGTCCCGTCGTGCCACCGGATTTCACGATGAGGTCTGCCGTTGGCTTGATATGCTTCTGATAGTCCTGCATATCGGTGACGCCCAGTTTCCAGGCCAGCATAATAGGGTATGCTTGCTCATCCATCTGCACACCGTTAAAATAGGGCGTTCCATCTACATAGCTATTCTGCGGAAAGAGGCCACCAGGGAGTTGTTGCGTATCGAACGCCCATATCAACGCTCGTTTCGGGTCGGCAGTATCACCAGCAACAATTAACGCACTGGAGAACTCGTACATATCGCGTTCCCACACGAGATGATAGCCCCCTGCGTCCTGGTCGCCATTACTCTCACCCCATGGCATTCCCAAGCCTGCGACAAACGCCCCGGTCTGCTTATCCTGCGATGCCTTCAACACATTAGCGGCAAGATAATATTCCTGCTGCCGTGCTTGCTGAATATCCGACGTAGCACCTATTGCTGGTGGTGTGTGCAAGCTATCATCGAAGCTGTTCCACTGCGACACATAGGTTGCCAGCATATTTGAGGAGTCATTGAGCGTTCCCTGTAATGTTTGTTCCGCGCTACTGATAGCATCATTGCTGCCACTGCTCTGTCCCATCGAAAGCACCAGTGTAAAGGTAATCGAAGCGATGGAAGCGGTGTTCACAGCACCATTATTAGACAGATCGAGTAAACCAGTCTGGACAGTATTGCCATCGGTAGCAGTGTTGTACGTATAGTTCATGGTGTAATCGGGGCAGGTCGTGCTTCCACAACTAGATTTTCCTACAAGGTCTGTCAACCCATCGCTCTGTCCCATAAAGCCTGAACTGGTCATGCCGTTTTGATACGGTATTGACGCGGCGAGCGCACTGGCATATTTTCCGGCCCCACTTGTGCTGACCAGCATCGTTTTTCCCTGATACGTTTTCGTGTAGCTATTGTTGTTATCGCCCTTATTGTGAATAGCTGGATCGTAGTAGACATAGAGTTGGTAATCAGCGAGATGTCCGTGTAAGGCTCTGAACGTCACCTGTTGCACAACAGAATTGCGCGTCGGGTCAGTGTAGATAACCTTCGTAATCTGATAATTTCGATTTTTCGCAGTATTGGTCACGACCCATGCCAGCGAATGCGAATTGTAGAGACGTGCCGTTGAGATAGTATCGTTTTTTTCTTGATTCACCCATGTATGACCGCTATTCCCAACGAGGAATTGCAGTAAGGTCGTGTTGGGAGTATCGGCAGTGGGATAAAATACTTCGCCGATAGTTCCGTTGCTCCCCGTAAACCACACATCGCTACTCGTATTCTGCGCCGTTCCCAGAATACTATTATCCGATGCGGCCCAGTTCGAGGGCGTCCACTGATTGTTATTGGGTGCAGCACCGCCTATCGTATGTATGGCGTGTGACTGAATAACATGTGGAAGTACGAGAACCAGCACAACAATAATCGCGGCAACCACAATAGCTCCCGACAAAAGTAGTGAACGATGTTTACGTGCATACGCCATACACACAAATCCTCTCGATGTATATTGGTAGGGATGTAATGAACATTGATGAATTATTGTGGACACGTGTGGTGTGGTTGCAGGGGTGTAATGAATTAGACCCGTACATTCTATAATTGCCTCGAACATTTTCGTTATTGAAACGTTTTCCCTCAGATCACGTTTCAACAACTCTGCAATGTACGGGTCTAATTCATTACACCCTGCGACCACACCACGAATGTTCAATTTTATTTGTCAATGTCCACCATTATCCCTTGACCGCACCGACCGTCAGGCCAGATTGGAAGAAGCGTCGGGCGTACAGGAACAGCAGCATCAGAGGGATGGAGATAATCACCGAGGTTGCGGCGAAATACCCCCATGGCGTGGTATACGTCCCCTGCAAGGCGTTCAGGCCGAGGATAAAGGTGATATTGGTTCCACCTGAGTTCGCGTTCAAGATGAAGTTTGCTAGCGCGAATTCATTCCATCCGCCCACGAACATGAACAGCGCGGATGACGCCAGCGCGGGAGCGGCAAGTGGCAATGTGATGACGCGGAACGCTGTCCACAGGCTTGCTCCATCAATCATCGCCGCTAGCTCTAGTTCGACAGGAAGCGTATCGAAGTAGCCCTTGATATTCCACGTGCCGAATACAAGATTTCCTGCCGCATAGATGAGAGCGAGACCAATGAGAGGAGCAGTGTTCAGCAGGTTCAGGTACTGCAACAGGTAATAGTAAGCGGTGATCGCAAGCAATCCAGGGAATGCTTGCAACGCGAGCAGCAGAGTTAGACTCAACTCACGGCCCCGAAAGCGGAAGCGCGACAGGGCATACGCGCCAGTTAGCGCGAAAGCCACACCAATCAGCGTTGAGAGGCCACACACAATCGTCGAATTGAGCAACCAGAAGAAGATCGGCTCTTTTGTAAAAGCATAGACGTAGTTGGAAAGGCTTGGACTCTGGGGCAGCAGTTGGAGCGTGGTCGTATACAGGTTCTGGTCGCCCGCGAATGATGCCTGTACGACATAATAAATGGGAAAGAGCGCGAAGAGGGCCATCAAGGTCAGATACACATAGATGAGAACGACGGGCAGGTTCGAGAGGAAACGCCGCCACAGAACCGTTGTGGTGCTGAGGGTTTGCGCTCGTTCTCGCGCAACTGCTCCTGCGTTAGGAACCGACACGGCTCCGCTACTATCAGACTTGAGTATTCTTCCGGGAATCTGCTCGCTCATGCACGTGCCTCACTTCCGCTAGTACCAAGCGCACGCGCCAGGAACGTCAGTGCGCCCAGGATGATGAAAATAGAAATCGAGAATGCTGCTATCTGCGCGTAGTGAATATTGGCGGCAGATGCACCTAAGACCTGATTATACATGTAGATCATGACAAAGGTGGTTGCGCCAGGTCTAGCAGCATTGGTGATAGGACCACCCTGCGTAATGAGATAGACGGTGTTGAACATTTGAAAGGTCGTGATGGCACTGAGAATCGTTATCGGCGTGATGGCAGGACGTAGCTGTGGGAACGTGACCAGCCAGAAGGCTTGCCAGCTATTCGCTCCATCGACGCTCGCCGCCTCGGTTAGCTCGCGTGGCACACTCTGCAACGCACCAAGAATCACGACGGTAAAGAACGGATAGGAAAGCCACACATTTACGATCACTACGGCAGCGAAGGCGGCAACAGGATTGGTGAGCCAGGGAACACCGAAATGCTGTCCCAGGAAAAGACGCCCAATCTGGTTGATAGGGCCGAAGTCATAGTTGAAGAGAAATTTCCATATCAACGCGGTGATTGCCGAAGGTGCTGCCCATGGCACGAGGAGCAGGCTCATCCAGACCGCCGTTCCTTTGACCTTTGGATGGTTGAGAGCAAGGGCCGTGACCAT
>DAIQNC010000217.1:1495-6727 GCA_036788655.1 Ktedonobacteraceae bacterium | reverse complement strand
CATCGCGGTACCACCCTGGTTCATCGACGCCTTACAACGCCGACCTCCAATAATAACCATTCCACACGCCCGTGATAAATCACGGCACAACATGAGGAAACGTAATGGTTATTACATGGTCGATAACGAGACCACACGGCACGGCCTACGCATCCTGTATGGGTCATAATTCATTACGCCCCGTATGAGAGATGTTCAACCTGCAACTCAGAGGTGCATTCAACGCCTGGATTGTGCCGACTTCTCACCATTGCCGACTCTCTGTAACGTTCCTGGAACGCCTACTCGTCCTCTTCACTGTTCATATTGTTCGTTAACACTACGGTCTTTCTTTTTATTCCCGCAGGTTTTTACGTTTTGTAGACAACAAAAAACCCCTGACTCTCAGGGGTAATAGCGTCGTAGCTTTCCCCCTCATCTTGCGAAACATATGCGACATTTATACACATGGTTCGCCGGAATTTGCACCCTTCCTGCAACATTGCAGGTGGGTTGCCGGGTTTCATCGGGCCGCTTCCCTCCACCCTTCGAGATGAGAGCAGATATTTCTGCTGCTATATATTCGTAACGTGCTTCTATCTTGTAAGCACAGTATACTCGTTGCACATAGATGTTGTCAAGGTCAATTTTGCTCCTATTCTGCTTCATTGTATGTGAAAATGTACCAGTATGCATCCATTCGTAGCCCCCGATTTATCGATGGGGTCAGGTCAAGTCGGCCCCATCGATAAATCGGGGGCTACGAAATTATCGGTTGTTGATGCCGTCGATATAGATGCGTCGCAGTCCTTGCAGAATGCGTTCGGGAGAGTAGCCGCGTTCCTGGCGTTGAAACTGATAGGTGATGGGGTTGAGCGTGGCTAGCAAGGCGTCAACGGTATAGGGAATATCAAGGGGCGCAAGTTCGTTTCGCTCTACGGCTTGCTTCAATAATCCTGTGAACAGTTCATAGAGCCAGTGATACAAGGGGTCGTGCGAGAGCGAAAAGTCGTGCTTATTATTAGTCGGCATAAAGCTACAGCGCATATTTCGCATACTGTATGCCATCACGGTCTCTAACAAGGCTCCCTGCTCTTCGATAAACGTTACCAGCACAGTCAGAACCGCGTCGAGGCGTTTCAATGCCGTTGATTTCTCCATTGCAGTAAGGATTGTAGAGACCTCTTCCGCAAAATGCTCGTGACTGTCACGCATCAAATCCACACATAGCGCACCCTTGTTGGCATAGCGACGATACAACGTCCCTTGTCCAACTCCTGCCACCTTTGCGATTTGATGCATACTGACCGCATCGACCCCTTTTTCCGCAAAAAGGTGTCGCGCAACGTCCAGGATACGATGACGATGCTCCATTGCGTCGCGCCGCTCATTACGTTCATGAATTGTAAATGAATGTTGTAATGGTGAAAAATGATGCGAATTATCCAAAACGCCGCTCTCTTCCCTTGACAAGTGGACAACTGTCCGTTATACTAAAAATATGGAAGTGGACAGATGTCCACTTTAGTATAGCATATGATGGTACAAGGGTCAAGGAATCGGTGTGATTAGAGCATTTGTGGTGTTGGACAGGGTGTAATGAATTATGCCCGTACATGGATGCGTGACGATGAAGATTGTGGAGTGGTGAGCAGGGTGTAATGAATTATGCCCGTACATTTTGGACGTGAGAGAAACGTGGGATAGTGAGGACGGTAAAATATCTGAAAGCGTGGGAGGATGCTGAAATGTACGGGCATAATTCATTACACCCTGCTCGCCACTCCACAAATGCTCACAATACCATGCGACGTTCCCATATGAAGGATGTATTCTATGTCAAATAAATTGGCGATTGTAGCCGAAGGACTTGAGAAACACTACGGAAAAACTCATGCGCTGGCAGGACTCGATCTGACGGTTGAGGAAGGGACTGTGCTTGCGTTGCTCGGCCCTAATGGTGCTGGAAAGACGACAACGGTGCGTATCCTGACAACGCTGTTACGTCCCGATGCTGGACATGCTGAGGTTGCCGGATACGATGTCGTGAAACAGGCGGATGCATTGCGAGCGCATTTTGGCCTGACGGGACAGTATGCCGCGCTCGATGAGAACCTCACTGGCTCTGAAAATCTAGTGATGTTCGGGCAGCTTTATCACCTCTCTGGCAGAGTGGCGAGAAAACGCGCAAGTCAATTGCTCGAACGTTTCGATCTTGGTGATGCCGCTAAACGCATTGTGAAGACGTATTCCGGCGGTATGCGTCGTCGTCTCGACCTCGCGGCAAGCCTCATCATGTCGCCGCCCGTCTTGTTCCTTGACGAACCAACGACTGGTCTTGACCCGCGTGGTCGTCTTGCCATGTGGGATGTTATCAGTACCCTCGTCGCCGATGGCACAACGGTGTTGCTCACGACACAGTATCTTGAAGAGGCCGACCAGCTTGCCAATCAGATAGCCGTTGTTGACCAGGGACGCATCATCGCCAGAGGAACTTCGGATGAACTCAAAACGCAGGTAGGTGGTGAGCGTATCGAACTAACAATTGCGTCAGGTGGCAATCTTGAAGACGCTGTAGAGACATTGAGCCGCTATGGAGCCGGGGAAATCCAGGTGAATCGGGAACAACGTCACCTCATTATTCCTGTGACGCAGGGAGCGCAGATGCTGACAACGGTGCTGCGTGACCTCGACGCCGCGCACATTCCTCTTGATGACCTTGCCCTGCGTCGTCCCACGCTCGATGATGTCTTCCTCACATTAACTGGACATGCCGCCGAAGATGCGAAACCAACCGATACTACTCCAACGACACGATCAATGGTAAGGAGCGAACGATGAGCAGCCAACTTATACGTAAAACAGGGGAGCTAAGACCAGCAGTACGTCCGTCTCTCTACTGGACGTTTGCCGATGCCCTTGTGCTAGCGAAACGTCACCTTGTGCAGATTCCGCGCATTCCCGAAGAACTGATTTTCGCAACCATTCAACCTATTATGTTCGTGCTGCTCTTTCGTTACGTCTTTGGCGGAGCCATCGCTGTGAGCGGCACAAGTTACGTCAACTACCTGATGGCTGGCATTTTCGGGCAAACGGTCATCTTTGGAGCAACCTCGACTGGTATTGGTCTTGCGACCGACCTGCAAAAGGGCTTAGTTGACCGCTTCCGCTCGCTACCAATGGCGAAATCAGCAGTCCTCACGGGTAGGACAATTTCCGACCTTGTACGCAACACCTTTGTGGTGATTGTGATGTGGATTGTTGGTATACTGGTTGGCTTCCGTCCACAGGGCAATCCGCTCGCGTGGCTAGCGGCAATCGGTATTCTGCTGCTCACCAGTTTCGCCTTCTCGTGGATTTCCGCCAGTATCGGCCTACTTGTCAGCACGGTTGAAGCCGCGCAATCGGCAGGGTTCATCTGGCTGTTTCCGTTGACCTTTGCCAGTAGCGCGTTTGTGCCGCCCAGCAGTATGCCCACGTGGTTGCGCGTCTTCGCCAACCATCAACCCGTCTCCGTCATCATCGACGCGGTACGTGGCCTTCTTCTCAACAAGGCCAATGCGTCAACCGTCTGGCAAGCAGTCGCATGGTGCATAGGCATTCTCGTCGTCTTCATCCCGTTATCGGTGTGGGCGTATGGGCGTCGCACGGCACGGTGATGACCTATCTGTAGTCCGGCGATTCATCGCGGACGTGCGCCAACAATCATGCGAGTACGTCCGCGATGAATCGTTGGACTACAGATAGAGATGTTCATGCCCTGTTTTTATATGCACGAACGAAACTGGCTCCTGGAAAGGCAGAGAAGCGTAGAGGTAGCATCTCTTCCGTGTCTACCCGTTCAAATCCGGCGGCTGAGACTAAAGCAGCGAGGTCTTCTACGCGGCTCCCACCAGCGTGAAATCGTGCAGCTTGACCTTGACGTTCCTTTCTGTGTGTGAAATCGGCAATAACAAGGCGTCCCCCTGGTTTGAGGACACGAACGATTTCACTGAGTCCCTGGCGTTTGAGGCTGTCGGGCAAATGATGCATCCTCAAGGTAGTGAGTACCACATCGAATGACTGGTCTGGAAAGGGAAGCTGCTCAATCACACCAATCTGAAAATCGATGGGCAAGTTGAGCCGTGCCGCTTTCGCACGGGCGCGAGCAATCTGCTGATTTCCAGGGTCAATGCCTGCAACGCGACCTGCTTTACCAACATAACGCTTTACCTGTATTGCCAGCGTTCCCGTGCCGCAACCAATATCCAGTATCTGCTCTCCAGGTTGGATGTTAGCAAGATTGATAGCCCTCTTGCGGAGTTGGCGCACCTGTCCACGGAACATGAATGTGTCGGCGAACCAGACTGTCAGGTCGTAATACTGACCACCGTTAAGGGTAAGACCCTTTGTCTCTTTGTCCAACATCTTATCAGCGCGGCTATGACGATGACGTGCAAACGAATGCATAAATTTTGCTCCTTTCGTGATAATCAAGTCTTATTTCAAGTGTAGTCGAATGAATATCGGGAAACAAGAATCAATCGTGAAGATGTGTCTCAAATGAGACAGGGAGCGCAAAATGACTCAGCAAGGGAAGAACTTACGTCTTAGGCGAACGCAGAAGTTATTGCGAGAGGCATTGATTGAGTTGATCGGGGAGCGGAATCTCGACTCGCTGACCATCAGTGAAATCACCGAACGGGCAATGGTGAGCCGGGCTGCCTTCTATCGTAACTATCAGGATAAATATGATTTGATAGAACAAATCTTTGAAGAAGCGATGACTGCCTTGATAACCACAGTTGGAGAATGGGGGATGGAACATCCGCCGCAAGCGTGGATACGCTTTTTCGAGCATATTGAGCAATATGAGAGACTCTATCAAGTGCTACTTTGCAGGAAGGACAACACCTGGTTTGTGAGAAAAATGCGCGTGTCTCTGGCTGAAGTGGTTAAGGAGCATGAAGGTCGATATGTTTCAGGCAAGGAACGCACAACTGGTTGGCCCGTCCTCACTTTCTCAGATACGTTTGTGCCAGACCTTGTATCAACTATGCTGGTTGAGGTGGTCATATGGTGGCTTGAACAGGGAAAACCTTGCACACCCAGCGAGATCGCCAAGCGTTGTGCGCTCCTTGTACACGCACTTTTTAAGGAAGCGAGTACATGGCATTGACGCAGTGATGAGCGTTTTCGTACAACTTGTAGGGATCGGTTATGAGAGTTAACAAAATAATCAGGATACATGTAGTGCCGTGATGTATCACGAGT
>DAIQNC010000217.1:0-1485 GCA_036788655.1 Ktedonobacteraceae bacterium | reverse complement strand
GGTGGTTGTAGCAGGGGTGCCCATCCCCCGCGCGCGTGTGATAAATCACGGCACTACATGTAGAAGGACGTTACGCCTGTGCCACAAGCTGAATATGGTTGCTCCACGGATCATCGACGCGAATAATGTTCTCTTGTTCCTCAAAAGGGATATTATTTGCGGTGAGACGCTCCTTAACGGCTTGCAACCCCTCTTGTGTTGGGATGACAATAACGTAGGTGTGTAGACCTGCGCTCGTAATCGGTGTGGGTTTTGCATTGAGCGAGTGCCACGTATTCATGCCGATGTGGTGATGGTAGCCACCAGCACTGATGAAGAGGGCGGTTGGCATCTGAGCGGTGATGTCGAAGCCCAGTATGTCGTGATAGAAGTGCCTTGCCTCGGCGATATTGCCTACTTGCAGGTGGATATGACCGACTTTCGTTCCTGCTGGTATCACGTTCCAGGGTTCGGCATCGCGCTGACCCTCTTCGATGAGTCCTTGAATATCTACCGGGTCGGTTGCCATCTGCACGAAGCCGTTGTGCCATTTCCATGTGCTACGAGGACGATCCTGATACAGTTCGAGTCCGTTATCGTCGGGGTCGGAGATATAGAGTGCCTCGCTCACAAGATGGTCGCCCTGCCCAATTTCGATACCTGCCTTCGCAACACGTACCAGTTCGCGTCCGAGGTCGGCACGTGTCGGGAAGAGGATAGCGACATGGTAGAGACCCGTTGCGCGTCGCGGCTGCGGTGTGCCGCCAGAAACTTCACGCAGTTCGAGCAGTGGTTTTTTGTCCTGTCCACCTAATACGACTCTGCCCTGTTCAAGTTCGAGTGCTTGAAAGGCGAGGATACCTTCATAAAATGCACGTGACCGCTCAAGATTGGTGACACGTAGCGTCACGAGTCCAATTGACGTGCCGGGATGAATCGACACAAACGGTGTTGATGATGATTGTTCTATCGACATAGCTGTTTTCTCCTTACAATAAGTACGCTACTTACAATAGATAACTACAATGCTTCACCTTTTCATCCCATTACCACCGTATACAGGTCTAATGATGAACCTTTACGAAATATCCTGGATACGTTGTAGGGACAGATTCATCACGTCCGTGCGGACAGAGGTGAATGGGCCAGACGGACGTGATGAATCTGTCCCTACAACGTATCCAACATCATTTGTTCATCTTCATAATCAGACCCCTACACTGAACAACGAGCAATCATACGCTTACAAGTTTGCTGCCACAGTGTAGGGGTCTGATTCATCACACCCTGGTGACCTACGCCACCATTTTATGGTATGTTACACCTCTACAACGATGGGCAGCACCATCGGACGACGGTGCGTCTTCTCGTAGAGGAAGTCGCTCAGGGTATGCTTGATTTTGTCCTTGATGAAGGACCAATCAGATGAGTGACCGTTGAGACCGATGAGCGAGTCGAGTACGCGATCTTTCGCGCTATTGAGCAACTCTTCGGAGTCGCGCATGT
>DAIQNC010000216.1:0-6728 GCA_036788655.1 Ktedonobacteraceae bacterium | reverse complement strand
CGCGTCCACCGACGAGTCGAGCGGTTGTCAGTTTGCGACTCTTTGCCAGCTCACCGAGAACGGTATTGACCTGAATTGCCAGTTCACGTGTCGGCACGAGTATCAGAGCCTGTACGAAGCGTTTGTCTCTGGCGACGCGCTCCACCAGAGGAATGCCATAGGCAAGTGTTTTGCCAGAACCTGTGGGAGATTGCCCCACAAGGTCACGTCCAGCGAGCAGTGCCGGAATAGCCTCGGCCTGAATGGGCGTTGGCACATAAAGTTGTAGTGCTGCCAGCGTTTTCTGTGTTGTGGGCAGCAACGAAAAATCGTAAAAAGAAGGCATGAAAAATCCTTTCGACCATGCGCCCGATACACACACTCGGTACGTACACTCCGTACATTCCGTATAAGTGGTGCGGACGCGATAAATTCTCTGTAGGGAAAACCAACAGGAAGGAGTACCAGGAGCAGGCCGTAGGAGAAAGATACGGGAGCAATGCTGCTTGCTGATATCAGATACGAACGAGCGTGCAGGGAGAGTGTATTCTATAGAGGATTGCTCAAAGCCCTTTAGCGTCTTTTCGGGGAACAGGAAGATGTGTGTTATAATGCCCATTCCATGCCATGCAAACCGTCATAACGTGTGTATTATACCGCATTAAGGTGTGTTCGTCAAGTCCATATTGCACGTGTGTTATTCCTGTTGAACATTGGTGGAGGGGGAAGGGGTGTAATGAATTAGACCCGTACATTTCAGGCGACGGTGAGCATTGTGCGTGGCGAGAGGGTGTTAACAAATAATTTAGACGTTCGCGGTGTTGTTGCCAGGGTGTGAGGGGTTGCCAGGGTGTGAGGGGTTGCCAGGGTGTGATAAATCAGACCCCTACACGGTGGTAGTGAGCTTTTCTTTATACAATATTTGTATCGCATCTGTAACACGTTCGCTACCACCGTGTAGGGGTCTGATTTATCACACCCTGGCCCACAGACCACCCCGTTCCAACTCCCTACACACGTTCCGTGATAACGTCTTCATATGAAATAGTGTCACGACTCATTGGAACATTACAGGTGAGCAACGTTTATCTATATTGGATGGTGTCACGATTTATTAGAACATTGTGCGTGTTGTAGCAGGGCGTTATTCGTGTTGTGACCAGGGCGTTATAGAATAACGCCCCTACGAGAGAAAGACAGGAGAAATACATGGCATCAAGTCTTCAATGGGAATATTTGACGGTTCTCGTTGCACCGGAGCTGCTGGATTATGAAGAGATTCACCCAAAATCTGTCAATGGGCAGGAACTCAGAAACTGGAAGAATATCGACCTGAATACGTTTTTGAGCCAGCTTGGTGTAGAACAATGGGAGATGACAGGCACGATAAGCATTTCTGGCGGAGCAGCTAGAGCAGGAACCAGCTACCTATTCTTCAAACGTATCAGGTCCTGAGAATGTGTGTTTCATTCCAGGCATTAGCAACTGGTGAAATGAGGCCGTCCCCGTTCGTAGAGACCCGATTTATCGATGGGGTCGAAAGGGACGAATCGATAAATCGAGTCTCTACGAAAGTTCGCGCACATCAAACACAGGACCATCTTTGCATACCAATCGTTGCCCTGATATCGTGTCTATGCTACATGCGAAACAAATGCCTGTCCCGCATACTAACGGTTGTGCGAAGACTGCTTGCGCGAAATGCCTTTCATGGAACCCATCGAAACGATGAGAGAGCGTTCGTAATGTTTCATGTGAAACATTACAACATATGGCATCGGCCCATGGAAGCAGGTCTGCGAGTAAGGTTATGAGCGGCGATTCAGATTCTGTTTGTCTGGCAGATTTTTTCTTGCGCCGTTTGCGATTGCCCTCATGGGATGTCGATGCATTGCTTTCTATAGAAGGCAATTGCATCGCATCGGTAATGACGTGATATTCGACTTCTGGTGGGAGCAACGCGGGTGGATAGCTTGCTTCGAGCGAGGGGGCGATGTTGATGAGGGTAATGGCGAGTTCCAGTTCGAGCGCGTGCTGGATGAGCTGTGTCATTGCGGACAGGCCACACTCTTCGGTGAGGAGTAAGAGGTTGCGCGTCGTCTGGCGAATGTGCCAGCCGTGACCGAGAGGGCCGAGCAGGTCGAGTTCAGCACCCTCGCGTTGATTGGCAAGCCATGCGGAGCCGCGACCCTGCACGTGGACGAGGAGTGAGCAAATGCCACGTTCGCGTTTAATGCTATGAATAAAGTAGGGGCGACGTAGTAATGGGTCGGTCATGGATGGCGGTGTGCAACGTACCATGCAGAATTGCCCAGGTTGCACGGTACGTGCGAGTTCCGGCGCGTACATGTCGAGTAGCACAACGCCGGAACGAATGTCGGTAATCGCGGTGACGATGCCAGTGTGTAGACGCATGACAGCCTACATCACCATGCCCAGGAAGCTACGAGTACGCTCATTTTCTGTATGCTCGAAGACCTGCTCCGGTGTTCCTTGCTCCACAATCACGGCCTTGTCCATGAAGATAACGTGGTCGGCGACATCACGCGCAAAGCCCATCTCGTGCGTCACGACCACCATCGTCATGCCCTCTTCGGCGAGTTGGCGCATGACCTTGAGAACCTCGCCGACCAGTTCGGGATCGAGAGCCGATGTTGCTTCGTCGAAGAGCATCAATTTGGGATTCATGCACAGGGCGCGAGCAATGGCGACGCGCTGCTGCTGACCACCGGAGAGCTTGTGCGGATATGCCCCGGCCTTATCCCTGAGTCCCACCTTTTCGAGGAGCGCATAGGCATGTTCCGTGACCTCAGTTCGATTGTGACCAAGCACGTGAATGGGAGCCTCAATGACGTTTTCAAATGCCGTCATGTGCGCGAACAGATTGAAACGCTGGAAGACGAAGCCAACCTTCGAGCGCATCTTTGCGATATTGGCCTCGCTGTCCTCGACGATGCGCCCGTTGACATCGCGGTAGCCCACGAGTTGCCCATCTATATAGATGCGCCCACCGTCGATTTTTTCCAGGTGGTTGAGGCAGCGCAGCATCGTTGTCTTGCCAGAGCCGCTCGGCCCGATAATCACTACGACCTGTCCACGCTTCACCGAGAGGTCTACGCCATTGAGAACGGTCAAACTCCCGAAGCGTTTCACAATTCCTTCGGCATGAACCATCTCATCGGGCGCAATATTCGGATGTAAAGATGTTGGAGAAATGTCTGTCTCGCTCATGTTAACGTCCTCCCGCGACTGTACCGCTACCTGTACCGATACCAATCATACGCTGTGTCCATCCCTTCTGATTCAACTCGACCTTCGAGGTTGACCTGTTCGGGTCAAGCCTGTCTTCGATCCAGCGTTGTGCATAGCTCCACAGTGTCGTGAGAACGAGATAGTAGAACGTAGCAACGATAAGTAACTCGAAAATGGTAAAGTTTTGTGAGCCATAGATTGACGCGGTATAGGTCAGTTCCACCAGACCAATGACCGAGGCAATCGAGGTTGTTTTGAGCATATTGTTGAACTCGTTGCCCAGTGGCGGCACAATGACACGTGCGGCCTGTGGTAGCACGATACGTCGCATCGCCAGACTATAGCGCATTCCCAGAGCCTTCGCCGCTTCCATCTGGCCCGCATCAACCGAGGTGATACCGGCACGAATAATCTCCGCCATGTACGCACCCTCATTGAGCGAGAAGGCGATAAGCACACACACCACTGCCGACAAAATTTTTGAAAGGTTCGGGTTGAGTTCGGGCAGACCATTGTAGAGTATCAAGACCTGCACCAGCAATGGGCTACCACGAAAGAGCCAGATATAGAAACGTGCGGGCCAGTTGAGCCAGGGAAAACGTGACATCCGCATCAGGGCTAGAAATAAACCAATGATGACCCCCAGTGCCTGCGCGACTACAGAAATCCACAGTGTCGTCCAGGCCGCTGTTATGAAAATACTGGAGAAAAGGTTGTGAAATACAACACTCCACTGAAACATAAGCAAGGCTCCTTCTCGCCGTTTCGTAGCGTAGCCAAACTGCGATAGAGTAAAATAATCAGAACAAGAAAGTTCATTTCGGAATATGATACCCGATGGGGGAAAATTGTACAAGAGGAAAAGATGCCAGATGCAGGTTTTATGATGAACGCTGGTATAGAATAGCGAGCATTCGTGGTAATGGACAGGGTGTAATGAATTATGCCCGTACATCTCCGCGTTATTGGGAACGTAGCGGAGTGGGGACAGGGTGTAATGAATTAGACCCGTACATTAGCCAGGTGCGCCGAGCGTTTGTGGTGGTGGACAGGGTGTAATGAATTATGCCCGTACATCGGGTAATTATGCCGAAAATGGTTAGTAATGGAACTTTCTCCACTACGAACGTTCCCAATAACGCTCTCATGTACGGGCATAATTCATTACACCCTGCTAGCCACACCACAATGTATGCGACCGTGTGCCATCGTTGCTACTGCTAAGAGCTACGAGATGGCCCCGGTAACGAGACCCCATTTGTTGATGATTTGCGTATAGGTTCCGTCGGCCTTGACTGCATTGAAGGCGGCCTGCACTGCGTTGAACATAGAGGTGTCGCCCTTACGAATGACGATGCCCTCTGGCGCGGCATTGACGACGGAGCCGCCGACCTGGAAACGGCCTGGATTGAGCTTGTTGTAGTAGTCGGTGACTGGCGAGTCTTGATAGGTGGCGACGACGCGGTTGGTGGCGAGCAATTGCACAACGGCGGTCTGATCCTGCAACACCGTCATGTTGATGCCCGGCTTGCCAGCTTTCTTACACGCAGCATCTGCCGTTTGCAGGTCGCTCTGTTCGACTGTGCCGTTCTGCACACCGACGTTCTTACCACACAAATCCGAGACGCTGGAGATATGCTCAGGGTTGCCGTTCTGTACCAGCAGTGACTCACCTGCATTGAAATATGGCACGAAATCGACGACTTTCTGTCGGTCTGAATTGATGGTCACGGCAGAAATAACGATGTCGAAGCGTTTGGCCTGAAGGCTGGTAATAATCGAGTTGAACTGAGCCGTCTGGATTGTTGCTGTCAGTCCCATACGTGCCGCTACCGCCTTAATCAAGTCTACATCAAAGCCTGTCGCCTGCTTTGTCGTATTGTCGATATATTCCTGTGGGGGATAGGTGGTATCACTACCAACGGTCAGTGTACCGGGAGTAAGCAAATCGGTCGGGGCAGCGACACTCGGTTTTGAGGTTGGCGTTGTGCCACCGCTGCCTGTGGTTGTGTTACCGCCGCCAGTGCTACCGCAAGCTGCAAGCAGCAGGGCAAGCAACACAAACATACTGGTGATGAAGGGACGAAATGCATACTTTCGCTGTGAAATTGGGGATCGCATGAAGAAGCCTCCTCTGATTGATAGATGTAGTGATGTGATGATATCATGTCTACATCATATATCACGCCACTACATGGATACCTTGCCGGATGATGGAATATGCGCCCTCGCAACAATACACGCATTGTATCTCATAAGTAACTACGCTTGCAGCGCGGCGTGTCTCACAGTATTATAAACAAAACACATCTTTTGTGAAAAGGGTAGAATTCATTACGCCCTTTCCCTACCTACATATATCCGGCATATATCCGGGTTCATTGTCAATTTCTCTGCGTACATATTGCTGCGTTTCTCTACCATATTGTACAAACAAAACAAACGTATGAAAGCACAAGCTTAGAAGTTTGTACAACATATGATAAATTCAGGTAGAAAATTACTGTATCTTTTGTAAGAATATGCTACACTATGGAAATGGAAACGCATTGTGGCGTTTGTAGCAAAGCATCCTTTGTGGGGCTGGAGGAAGCATGACACCCATCTCACTTGATCGCAATATATGTCGTAATCTTGATGAAACCACAACACGGGAGTGGTTGATTACGAATGGCGCGGGAGCTTATGCATCGGGGACCGTTGCAGGTATGCTGACACGTATGGAACACGGGCTGTTCGTGGCAAGTACACCGGAGACAGTGACACCTCATTTGCTCCTGGCGAAAATAGACGAAGAAGTCGTTTTTGATGAGCGAACCTATTATCTTGGCACAAACGAATACCGCGATGGTACACTAAATCCATCCGGTTTCGTTCACTTAGAAACCTTTCGACTGGATGAAGGGTTTCCAGTCTTTACCTATCGTCTCGGTGGCATCGACGGCATCATGCTGGAAAAGCGTATCTGGATGCAGTCGGGTCGCAACACCACCTACATTCAATATCGTCTTGTACGTACTACAATGGAAGAGGCATCGGGTCGCCGCAGAAGTGGCATCACCGGGGCCTTGAGCAATGCTGTCAGTCACACCTCAGAAGAGCAGCAGGAGTTGAAGCTCACGCTGTTACCTCTGACAGCCTATCGGCCTTATAATAAACCACAACAAGAACATGCCCATCGCCAATTTTCGGTCACGCAACTGCGGCAGATGAGTCAGGTGCAGTTTTCAGAAGAGCATTACGACGACTATGAGGACTATACGCCTGCGCTTCCCGAAGGGGCCGCAGGGTGTTCTATTCGTGCGTGGGATGAGGCGACACCGTTTCATCTGCTCGCGGTAGGGCTTGCGGAGAACGCTGTTACCTTCCTGCCGACAGGCGTGTGGTACTGGAACTTTCTGCATCGTCGCGACGAGGCCAGTGGACGACCTGCCTTCGATGATCTCTACCTGCCCGGCGTTATTCGCGCCACATTGCGACCCGATGATGTCCCATTA
>DAIQNC010000215.1:0-6777 GCA_036788655.1 Ktedonobacteraceae bacterium | reverse complement strand
CCTGCTTGAACATGTGGCGCATATTGTCATAATGCGTATCGGTCACAGGGACGAATCGCTCTATCAGGCCATTATGCAACCGTTCGACTGCTTGTGGATATCGATGCATGTCACACAATAACGTTTGTATGTTGTGTATAGTTTGACTACCGAGTCGTGATGCTGCAACGATAGGGGGAATCGTTGACGGGCCTAACATGTCTATGACCCGAACGTGTTGCGCGAGTTCTGGTTGTTGTTTCAGCCACACATCGAGAACATGAGAGTCGATAGCAGTTGCGTCAGCTTCCCCGGCGAGTACAGCTTGTAATGATGCAAGGTGTGAACCTGTTTTGAGCATTGAGCCGAAATAGCCGAGGTTTGCACCTTGCTCTAACAAGCTGTAGTAGACTACGTTATAACCAGAATGTGATGCCTCTTCGTTATACGCCCATCGACACCCTCGTAATGCTTTGAAAGAACCATACGAACTATCCCTATGCACAATGACATCGGAGTAATATATAGGCTCTCCACGATAGCGCGTTCCCTGTACAATGGGAGCTACCAGTAGTTCGACGGAGCGTGGTTGTGACATGTTGGCATAGAGTAGGCCGCAGAGAAAGCCAACATCGGCCTGTTCTGACGCAAATTCGTCGAGCGATTGTCCTACGTGCAGTGTTGTGGGAACGCCGAGACGTTCCCCGACAAACTGTGCAATAGAGGCATAGGTGTCATATAAAACAGGTGAAAGAAAGGTAGCAAATCGTAGCATCAGCTTTTCCAATCTGCGAGAAATTGCTCGTCTTTGTGTTCGACCTGTGTGCCTAACATGGGATGGAGTTCCATTGCTGGCGAGTATTTACTGGCTGGCGCAGTTCGCCCAAGTGCTTCCGCCATTGCACGAACATAATGTGGCGCACCACCACAGCAGATGCCGATATAGTTGACGCCAAGACGTTGTGCCTGACGTGCGAACTCTGCCATCTCGAAGCGGTTATACAGGAATGGCTCAAGGGCAATTGGAAAGGCACGTTGCCCATTGTTTAATTCCAGTGACTCGAAGGTTGGATGTTCCGCATTCGTTTTGTATGGAACAGGTTGTGCCGCGACATAACACGAAACTTCTGAACGCACTTGCTGAATAATGGGGAGCATCGTTGCTGGCCCTCTATCACAATTCAGCCCGACGATATCGGCCCCTGCATCGGCAAGACGTTTGCACGCCTCTATGTAATCGTATCCGTCGCGTGTCTTATCTTTTTGTACCGAGGCAAGTGTCACCATCGCAGGAAGCTTGAGTTGCTTGATGACTTCCAGCGCGATTAACGCCTCGCCTAAATAGTCGTTGGTCTCGGCGATAACGAAATCAATACCCTCTTCAATGGCCCAGCCGAGTTGCTCTTCGTACATAGCACGAACAACTTTTGAAGACTCTGGTATATTGTTCAAGTCATAGGCCCACGTATTGCAGACGTTGCCAGCCACAAGCGCATCGCCTTCACGCGCAACCTCGTTCGCAAGACGCACCGCCTGTCGATTCATGCGTTCAAGGTCGTTCTCTCTCCCAACATCTTTGAGCTTTTCTCGGTGTGCGTAATAGGTCAGTGCGACCATGACTTCGCACCCTGCACGCAAAAACTCACGATGCAATTCTTTTACTGCGTCGGGAAAGTCTAGCACGACCTCTGGCACATACGGGCCAGCCTTGATGTATCCTCGTCGTTCAAGCTCGAAAACGTAGCCTTCCGCGCCAAGTACGATGCCCTGTTGTAATCTCTGCAAGATACCTCGTGATGTTCTCTGTTGCATATCTTCCTCTTTCTAGCTAGTGCTGTGTAAAACGATGTGGTGAAAAACGACTGATGTTGTAAACTGTTCTGCCCTGTAGGGCAAGTTGCATCAAGGTACGCCCTATCCACGACGCATATTTATAACCTGTACCGCGCCAGCCAACGCCGACGATGACGTTGGGGAAATCGGGGATATCGCCTAGAATAAAATTGTCATCGGCAACCAGGTCATAGAAGCACTGGTCAACCTCGGTGACATCGACATATTCGGCGTCGAGGAGCGAGGGCATACACTCTTCGACGAAGCTGTGTACGTCTTGAATGCGCGTATTGAGCGTCTTTACATCCGGTGGATTGTAGAAACCGATTTTGACGCCGGGAACTTTATCGGCATAGATGGGATGCCCGTAAATGCCCACATCAAGGTAGGCAAAAACGGGCAACGCCTCGGATGTGAATTGTTCCCATTTGTTTGCAGGGGGAATAAAATATTTTGCCTGACTGGGACGGTCTGGCGAGAGCGGAAAAGAGGCATGGCAATTCTCGATACGCTCTAATACCCCGTTCGTACCGAGACCTGCCGTGACTACTAGCTTCTGAGTTGTGAATTCGCCCAGATTTGTGTGAATAACGAGTTGTCGGTTACGCTGTACGATGCGTGTCACATTAACGTGTTCGAGAATACGTACCCCGCGTTTATGAAGTGCTGCCAGTAATGTGCGCGTCACTTCGGGTACATAGAGTAGACCTGCCTCAACATCTAACCGCGCTATGTCTGCCTCAAATTGTGGAAATCGTTGCTGTAGCTGGTCATGGTCAAATGCCTCTGCTTTCAAGTGAAGTTGTTGCAACACCTCGTAGCTCTGTACCGCATAGGTCGTTGAGAGGTCGGGTGTGATGCTTGTTTTAGCGAGATTGAGACAACCACATTCGATGAGAAATGGCGACTCTGCCTCGCGTTGCAGGTCGAGCCACAGACCACGCGCCTCATACGCAAGTTGAGCATAGAGCGGGTCGAGATAGTCATTTCTGATTGAGCGTGTGTAGCTAAATGAAGCCGCCTGCTTATTATTGCTACTCGTAGTCGCCTTTTCTAAAATTGTGACATTCTCGACAAAAGCAGAGGCATAATAGGCCGTGAAAAGGCCCATGATGCCACCGCCAATAATCGTCAAATCCTGAATTTTCTCCTGCATGATATGTCCTTTGTCGTTATACTGCTACTTCACCGATGTTCACGGTTGTATCTGTAGTCCGACGATTCATCGCGGACATTTTTGCACAGCGTGATGCACACATCCGCGATGAATCGTCGGACTACAATAGCTAAGCTCTCGAATAAGTGGTTTTGAAGATGTCTGTTGGAAGGTATAGTGACGTGTGCGAACAATGTTCATGGCATTATCAGCAATTCCGTGTTGCATAAACCCGGTATGTATCCTTATCCATTTGTAATAGCGTGGTGAGAGTTGATATGCACTATATGCATGAGTCTCAGAGGCTAAAACTTGATTTCTTGCCTCGTGGGTATCCATCAACACCAGGTTGTACCAGATACCTGTGCGTAGTTCTAGTGATGAGTAGGCCAGAATACCAGGATTGTCAGCCATTTCGACAACAAGAGTTTTATCAATTGTGTGTATCTCGTCAAGAATGGATGCTTCCAGGGAGTCTTTTTTTCGACTGATGAAGCCAACAAATGCGAGCGATGATAGTTGTAACAAGTCCTGGCACTGATAGAGGACGATACGATGAGTGCGTTCCTGTCGCTCTCGAAAGTTATAGATGATGGGTCGCTGTAGCGATGTGCATGGCTTGAAATGATTCAAGGTAAGAAGTACCCGTCGGCGCATATATTGTAGAACAAGTGTATCCAAAGCGTTTTTGCTTGCTAAAGCGGTAGAACGGGTATCGAAGGGCTGGTTGTTCTGCATAAGTTCTCTTGGCCTCTTCCGTATATGGAATAAACCCACTGCGCTTTTCGTGCAAGGGGTAATACGGTCACTGCGAATAAAAAATGGAAGAATAAAGTCGTATTACAGTACGCAACTGTCTAAGGTGTTAGTGGTGAGGATGACAATGATGAGGACACAGTGATGAGGCATGAGTGGAAGAGCAGAACAGCGGACGGGTAAGGAGTTCCTGCCTGTTGTGGTAACGCAAACAGACTGATAGATAGCTTACATCAAGTTGTTGAATCGGAATGACTGGTTCTGGTTGTTTCATCTTTCTGCACTCCAAAATAAAACTACTGTCCTTCAACACCTTCGTTGTGCAGACTCAGTGCGGAGTATGGTTTCTCCTTGTGTTCTATTGTAAAGAATAGGTAACTCTCTTGTCAAGGTCTATTATAATTTTTGTTTATAATTATCATAATATTTGATTATGCTTCGTCTTCTATAACGTTTGCTTACAAAGGAATGAGGGTAAGAGCAAAAGGAGAAAAAGGAAGACGCCCGGCAAGGTTGATACTAAACTTGCCGGGCGTCTTCCTTTCAGGAGAACGTTTTCAATCAGTCTGTGTTATGTTTACACTTGAACCCACTTGCTCCCTTGTTGTGAGCTTTCAACAGCTTTGTTGATAAACTGCATCCCCCGTAGCCCATCGTAGGCCGTTGGATAGCCACCAAGAGCCTTGTTGCCTTCTTCGACACGACGAATATCGGCAATGACCATTTTGTAGATATTGGCAAAGGCTTCAAGGTAGCCTTCTGGATGACCTGCCGGGATACGTGTTGCCGCTTTCGACTCGTCGCTCATGTAGGGAAGTCCCGTGCGAAGAAGTTGCGTTGGCTCTCCAATAGGCTTCCAGATGAGCGTATTCGGGTTCATCTGATGCCATTCTAACCCTGCTTTTGTTCCGTAGACACGAATGGTCAAGTTATTCTCCTCACCTGCCGCGATTTGTGAGCAAGTGAGAATGCCCTTACCCCCATTTTCAAGCCGTAGTAGCATATTCGCATCGTCTTCAAGCTGGCGTCCCTCAACGAAGGTGGTCAGGTCGGCACAGAGCGAAGATATACGCAAGCCAGTGATAAAGTTGAGCAGATTTTCGCCATGTGTACCGATATCACCGACACAACCAGAGATACCCGATTTTGTAGGGTCGGTACGCCAAGCGGCCTGTTTGTTGCCGGATTGCTCGGCAGGGCCACTGAGCCAATCCTGCACGTACTCGACAAGCACCTTTCGTACATCGCCCAGTTCGCCACGCCGTACAAGGTCACGCGCCTGACGTACCGCTGGATAGCCCGTGTAGTTGTGAGTGAGTGCGAAAATAACGTCGTTGCGTTCGACCAGCGCGACCTCTTCCTCTGCCTCCTGCACCGTGAATGCCATTGGTTTATCAGAGACGACATGAATACCTTGCTCTAAAAATGCCTTCGCAACAGGAAAATGCATATTATTCGGTGTGGCGATGATGACAAAATCAATAC
Source organism: Ktedonobacteraceae bacterium (assembly GCA_036788655.1). GTDB lineage: Bacteria > Chloroflexota > Ktedonobacteria > Ktedonobacterales > Ktedonobacteraceae > JBBQVS01. Next base: position 1,568 of record DAIQNC010000215.1, on the reverse strand, counting down.
CATCCTCGCGCTTCGCCTCTGTCTCTGCCATCTCTTGAAAACTGTGGTAGGAGCGTTGCAGGAACCAGTTACGTGCGGAATCGTCGGCACGTTTGGGGTCGCTCGACATCGCACCTGCAATGACTTCGGCCTGACCGTCTAGTTCTGCCGCTATACGGTGAACGGCTCCTATAAAGGAGCCTTGACCACCGCCGACGATACCTGCACGTAGTCGTCTATTCGCAACATCTCTGTTCATGCGCTGTTATCCTTTCTTCGACGTACTACAACATCTATGGCCTCAATTACTACGCCATGCATGAAGTTCAGTGCCAAGTGGTGCTGGTTGCTTGCATGTGCTACTCAACTCGATAAACTTTCCTGCTTCGGATGATTCGAGGAGTGATTGCATAGTATCGAGTACATGATAAGCCAGTTCACCGTTTGCTCGATGTTGACGATCCTGTTGCATTGCCTGTACCATCTCTGCGACACCCAATCCACGTAAATTCTTCTCGTAATCGGGTGAAACGGGAATATCTTGCCACTCTCCACGTCCCTGTTGAAGATAGACTGGCCCGTGAAACGTATTCGGGTCTGGTACGCTGATACTGCCTTCGGTTCCGTAAATTTCGATGCGCGGCAGCTTATGACCCCATACATCGAAGCTTAGAACCATTGTCGCTACTGGCCCATTCGAGAAGTCAAGGATACCAGCAATGTGCGTTGGCGTATTGACAGGAATGCGTGTTCCCTGCTTTGGTTCACTCGAAACGATGCGTTCGGGAAAGGTGATACGAGCTGAACTTGCGACGCGACGAATTGGCCCCATCATGGCAATGAGGGCTGTCAGGTAGTATGGCCCCATGTCGAAGAGCGGCCCTGCTCCGGGCTGGTAGAAGAAATACGGGTCGGGATGCCAGTGTTCCATCCCATGACCGAGCATGAAGGCGGTAGCGGCAACGGGTATACCTATCTGTCCTTCCTGAATGAGCTTAATGCATGTTTGAATACCGCCGCCCAGGAATGTATCGGGAGCGCATCCGACACGCAAATTTCTGGACTGAGCTTCGTCTAATATGGCCTGACCTGCACTCTTTTCAAGGGCTAGCGGCTTTTCACTATAGACCGATTTGTTCGCTTTCAATATCGACAGACTGATATCAGCATGAACATTGGGAATGGTGAGATTGATAACAAGGTCTATGTCGGGGTCAGCTAATAGCTCTTCCACTGTACAGGCTTTTGGAATGCTAAAGCGTTGTGCCTGACTTCGCGCACGCTCCATGTCGATGTCGGCACACGCAACAATATTCAGATTGTCAAAGAAGCTGGGAGCATTGAGATAGACACTGCTAATTTGTCCGCACCCGATAACGCCAACGTTGGCTCTGGTCTTCACGAGGGAGGTCTCCTTCCTGACTTACGAGGATTTACCCTGTTAGTGTACCCCATATTTGGCGTCTTGTGCGAGAGGGAAAGTGAGGTGTATGGTAGAATGAATTATATAGTAAGCAGATTGGAGAGATAGAGAAATATGCTGAAAGAGCCATTGACGAGCGATGACGCGCTCTGGAAACAACGTTATC
>DAIQNC010000214.1:0-6822 GCA_036788655.1 Ktedonobacteraceae bacterium | reverse complement strand
AGTCTACACGTGCGCTCCTGGAGTAGCCATTGGGTTCATAGAGCGCGTCTCCCCCTAGAATGTTTGTTGTATTGCCGGGCGGTAGATTGGTTAAGAGTGTACTCATGTCGGCGGCATATCCTGAAAAGTAAATGATGTCGGGATGAAAGCTGAGAGCCTTTTGTAAGCTCGCAGGTAATGTATCTGTCTTGCCTTCTTTATACGTTTCAGTATCCACAATTGTTTTACCGTCGGCGGTAAACTGGCGTTGGAAGTCCTGCGCCAGCGTCTGGCTATAGGGGTCGGTGTTATCGACGAAGATGGCTGCCGTGTTCGCATGAAGCGTCTGCTCCGCGTAGTGCGCTCCTACGCTTCCCTGTATCGTGTTTGAAGGGACGACACGGAAGAAGTAGGGTGAGATACCGGAGAGGGCATCGCTCGACGAGGTTTGCGAGACGAGTGGAATGTGATTTTTGCCGAGAATACCGACAGCATCGGCGGTTCGACTACTGAAAGGCCAACCCATGACGCCGACGAAGGACTTATCTGATTGCGCCAGTTGCACAATCTGCTGCGCCACGTTTTGCGCATACTGCGCCTGACTTCCCGATGATGCGATAAGCAGACGAACTTTGTAGCCACTACTGAGTTTGGAGCCATCATTGAACTCTTTTTGCGCAATATAGGCCCCTTGTAGGTCGTCGCGTCCTACACCAACGTTATCAAGTGAAAGCATGGTTGCCACAACGAGTGTGACATAGGGGCTACCCGAACTCATAACACGCAGGTTTTCGAGATAGATATGGGCTTCTGCATCGTTTGGAGACTGCGCGAGAGCCGAGTTGAAATCGGCGATTGCGGTACTCGTATCATTTCTTTTGAGCGCAGTAGCCGCCTGTTGCTTGAAGGTTGCGTCATTACTAGTCGGGTCAAGAATATATGTCCCGTCACTAATGCCGATGGTGTCGTTGCCTATTTTTGTGACGCCAATACCATGAACGATCCCTGATGAGGTCGTTGGGGTGTTATTGCCATTTACTGTAGACTGTACGTTGCCGTGAGGAAGGCGTGAGTAGGCAAAGACGCCGCTACTGATCAATAGGAGCAAAAGTAGAGCAAGCAAAAGATATAACGGAGTGCGGTTGCGCCGCTTGCTTTGCTGATTCGGTGGCGTGTATTGAATGGGTGGTATGGGTGTAGGCTGTATTGGTTGTATCGGTTGTGACTGTGGGTAGTTCTGATACGGTGGAAGTTGTCGATAGTTGCTCGCACCGACAGGTGACGTGGGCGGAGAGGCAGGTGTAAGTGGTATCGCAACCTGCGTCCCACTCTGGCTCGTCACAGGATTACGTACCGTGGAATTTGGATCGGGAACGGTCATTTGCTCCGATGTATTGAGCAGATAACTATCGATAGAGATGCCGAATTTGTGAAGCAGGATGTCATCAATATTCTGTTTCATGGCGGCGGCACTCTGATATCGCTGATTGATGTCGTTGTTGAGGGCGCGAGTCAATACACGCTCCGTATCCGTTGATAGTTGCGGATTGAGTGTCCGCGCAGGCGGATAATTGAACGGCGGATGGTTACGTGGGTCGCGGTTCGTGAGCAGATGATGCATGGTTGCGGCAAGAGCATACAGGTCGGAGCGTGGGTCAGCATTGCCCTGATATTGTTCAGGGGGTGCGTAACCGGGTGTTCCCAGAGCCGAGGTCTGGCGACGCCGCGCATTCTTGACGACATCGGCACGTGCGATACCGAAATCGACGAGGTGAGCGCGTTTATCCTTTGTGCCAATGATGATATTAGCAGGTTTGATATCACGATGGACGACGGGCGGATTTTGTTGCGCGAGATAGTCCAGCACATCGAGTATTTGCGAGGCATAGATAAGTACATCACGTTCTCGTAGCGGTTGTTTTGTCTTGTCGATGCGCTCCTCAAGTGTCTCGCCATCCACATATTCCTGCACCATGAAGTAGCGTAGCCCCTCTTGAAAGTGGTCGGTGACGTTGGGAACGAGGGGATGGTCGATGTGTGCGAGCATAGCAACTTCGCGTTTGAAGTTTCGCACATCGTTTTGTAGTTGTTGTGGGTCGGTATGTTCAGAGACAAGTTCTTTGATGACGACAGACTTGCTATCCAGGCGATTGTCGATTGCCAGCAGCGCGGCTCCCATACCTCCTTGACCGAGGACGCGCTTAATAACGTATCGTCCCCCCTGCAACTGCGAGCCGGGGGCGAGTGAACGTGCCGATGTGGAAGTTAGCTGAGGTGAACTGAAATTTGCAGCTGTATTGCTTAGACTTGTGGCAGGCGTGATAGAGGGTTGTGGTGTCATACCAGGTGTTGTCGAGGTCAAAGACCTACCACAATTGCCACAATAGCGAACTCCATCGCGGTTCTGTGCCTGACAATTAGGACATATCATCGCTCTCTATGCCTACCTTTTCGCCAAATCTTCTATGTTCGTCTTCCTGACGAATATCATGCGTTAGATGAAAAACGTTCATTATCTGTAGTGCGACAATTCATTGTCGGCGTGTTCCCTTATGTATAGACGCAAACGATACATCGGGATGCTACGAATAGAAAGACGCAAAATTTTCTGTCGGGTCAAATTATACTTTGTTTTAGCTCAAGAGTCGAGAGGGAAGGATGTTTGTACCTGAATGTATCGTGGTTTTGTGCGATGTGGATTATGATATACGTAGTCCTGGCACATCAAAAATAAGTGCATTGTGAGGGGAAAGTTTTAAGTATGAACCATGCAAATCAAGAGCAACACTCATCAGAGTATATGACCCTTCCTTCATCTCTATCATATTCTTCTGCATCTACCCCTACTACGATAGATGGTATCCTACCAGGCGGTCAAAGGCTTGTGAAGCCTCTTCTTGTGCATATTGAGAAAGACGAAGGTGAGGTTCTCGTCAGTGAACCTCGCTTCTCGATGCACGCGTCAGCCCCCACATTGCCGGAAGCAATAGCAGAATTCAAGCGTATTCTCGTGGATGAACTTGAGGAACTCTCGAAGGATGAAGCGCAGTTAGGTCCACGTTTGCAAGCACAATTGCGCTATCTTCGCTCTATCAACGATGAATTTCCTATGTAGTGCCGTGATTTATCACGGGCGTCCTCCTTTTGCGTTATGCCACACGCCTGTGATAAATCATGGCACTACATGTTTACCGATTTCGGAAATGAAAATTCATTATTATGAATGTCTAGTTACACAGACGCACAGCCGTGATAAATCACGACACAACATGGAACCGATTGAAGATTGATGCGGATTACAGGCGTTGATGGCGTAGCGAGATGATGCCGGGTGCGAAGTGGTTGGCCTTCGACAGATATTCCTCTTCATTGGCCTCGATCATGAGTTTGTGCATGACGATGACATCGCCGTCGGGCAGGGGTTCGGCAGGTTGCAGACAGAGTTCCATGACGGGACAGCCGCGCTCGAAGACTTTGACGAGTCCGCCGGAGCCGGGGATACGATAGACACGCTCATCAATGGTAGGGCTTGTCACTTCCAGATAGCCACACTTCACGAGTTGCTGATATTGTGTATCAGAGAGTATCTCACGTAACAACGCTTTGGCGCGACTATCAGCCGAGAGGTGTTCGCTCATGGACTCGCGTAAACGCCCCATGCCATCCGGTGACTGCGAAAGATAGTAGACAGCCAGCAGAAGAAAGAGCAACCAGATTCCGAGGAACAAACTAAGCGTTTCTAACATAGGCATGATATCCGCCCTCCTTCTCCTCTACAGGCTAATGCGTCATAATGGACGTGATTTTGTAGGTTTTGTCAGACAATCTTATTATGAATTGATCCTATTACTATCACGACTATCAAGCATCATTGTGGTACAAAATGAGGATAACACGCAAAGTGAGGGGGCGTCAAGGGTTGCGTATCTCATCGAGCGAGCGAGGTGTGATGATGGAGATTAATCAGATAAAATTGGGTACGTGTAGGGACAGATGTATCACGTCCATGCATCAGATATTCTCCAACGCACGGACGTGATACATCTGTCCCTACACGTACCCAATTTTATCTGGTAACGTTCATTATTACACGATATATGATTATGCAATCACGATAATACGCAGGGCAATGTGCAGGTGAATGTGCTGCCCTGGCCTGGTGCGCTTTGTACGGTGACGGAGCCGCCGTGTGCCTCGACGATCATTTTGACGACGGAGAGACCGAGACCCTGTCCCGTTGTGCGCGTGGCCTGTTGTGGAACTTGATAGAAACGCTCGAAGATGCGTTGCTGGTGTTCGGGTGATATGCCGCTTCCGGTATCGCGCACGGTTAATGTCGCTATACGTACATCTCTGTCGTCGGTGGCGTCTGTGCCGTTTGCAAGGTAGTCGAGTGTGGCGGCGATGGTGACGCTGCCGCCCGAAGGAGTGAAGCGTAGGGCGTTACTCACGAGGTTGCGAAGCACCTGCTGTAGGCGCACTGGGTCGGCATAGAGTTGTGGAAAATGTTCATCAATTTCGACATTCAGAGAGATGCCACGATCCTGTGCGGTCAACTCTAACTCTTCGACTGCATCGCGTATGACGTCTTGCAGGTCGAGAACTTCGCGGCTCATACGCAGATGCCCGGCATCGGCACGTGTCACAAGCAAGAGGTCTTCGATGAGAGCGTAGAGCGTTTCGCTACCTGAACGCGCACGCATCAGGAACTCGCGCATCTGCTCGTTTAGCTCACCTGCGACGCCGGAGAGCGTGAGGTCGAGGTAGCCATTGATGGCGTTGAGTGGTGAGCGCAGTTCGTGCGTAATCATCGAGACGAAGTTTGCCTTCATGCGCGTCGCATCACGAATGGCGGTGACATCACGTGCCATCATCAGACAGACGGGTTGGCTCATTGTGGAAACGGGAGTCAAGCTGAGACCTACGGAACGCGAGACGCCTTGAATGGTCAGGTCAAGTTCAATGTATGGCAACGGCTCTTCCTGCTGTAGCGCGTGGTGTACCATGCAGAGACCACGACACTCGCTATGTCCCTGTTGTCCTTGCTCCTCTTGCAGCCCCTGTCCCTGTTGTTTCTGTGTGATGCCAGTATCGTTCTCCTCATCATCGTCGTCAATTTCGCAACCAAGTAACTCCATGCACTCCATCCCTGCGATTTGTTCGGGGTCTATGCCGAAGATGCGTCCGAAGGCGGCGTTGGCCTCGATAAAGCAGGCATTGATGCCAAGCAAGGCAATACCATCAGAACTTGACGAGAGGATAGCGCGTAACTGTTGCTGGTCTGTGCGTACTTTGTGGAATAGCTCGACATTCTCGACTGCCGCAGCCGCCATATTGCTGAGGTTGCGAACAAGGCGCAGCTCTTCGCTGGTGAATGGACTGACACGTTTGAGCGAGAGGACGCCGTACAGCACCTGTTTGGAGACAAGTGGAGCGGCTAGTTCAGCCATATCGCTCAGATCGAGAATGCTCGCATCAAGCTTTGCGTCCTCACGTATTCCATATCTCGCCTTCTGTTCTGTTCCAGGTCTGCTAGATGTGGACGAAAGGGTTGATGAAGGAATGGAAGTGACGGGAGTGACGGGAGTAACAGGAGTAACGGGATTAACGGGAGTGACAGAGACAGTGGGTGCATGCAACATGGGATGTTTGTGGACGGCGGCCCATGCAGTAACGGATTGTGTGTCATGAAGCCGTATTTTCTCCTGATGCATATAGAAGGTTTTGACATCGGAGACATAGACGGCGGACTCATCGAGTGTAGTAGAGGTGTCCGCACCATATAGTTCCGCGACTGGAAAGAGTTCTTGCGTCCCCTCTTGATAACGATAGAGGACGGCGAGGTCGCTGGGAACGAGGCGTTGCACATCGACGAGGATGGCGCGATAGAGTGCGTCGGGATCGAGACGTGTGGTGATGCCGCGTGAGAGATTCATCAGCATTTCAAGCTGGTTGGCTTGACGTTGAGCAATCTCAGCGTTACGTGCATTGATGATAGCCAGCACCGCCTGTTCCGCAAAAATCGTCATCATTTTGACTTTTCGAGCGTCGAAGGCATAGGTCTCCTGGCTACTGGCGGTGAGTGTCCCGATAAATCTGTCGTCGTCGAGGAGCGGAACGCAAATCATAGAACCGATGGGGATACGTCCCAGACGTTTGAAGCGCGAGTCCTGGTTCACATCGGAAATGACGAGCGACTCGCAATGCTGCGCGACCCAGCCCGCGACTCCCTCGCTCACATGAAAGCGTGTATTGCGCGGCTTACGTCCATTTTTCTGTAACGCCGCCATCGTGACCAGCATCGTTCCTGTGGTGTCGAGCAGGGCTATCGAGCAATTGCGTACTTCTAATAATGCCCCTGCGTTTCGCACAATCTTCTGAAGCACATCGACCAGTTCCTGTGACTCTCCCTCGACAGGGACAGGAGATGAGATGGACTGGCGGTCATGAATAAATGAGATATTTGCGGTCATTCTGTCCTCTTTAATATATCAAAAATTCCATTTCTCTTCATACATATCGGCATATCCCCCATTTCATTCAACGCAACGTGGCAAGTATACCATTGTAGAAGATAAATAGCTACTTTACGCGCCCCATTTTCTTGAATGATGAACGTTTTTGTGAGACACTTGTAGGGCGTTATAGAATAACCTCCTACATGAAAGGCAGAACACAGAGATGGAGATGCTTTCGGTACAGGCGGAGCGGAGTCGGCAGCTACTCGATGCTATTGAGCTACTCTTCAACAACGATGTGATGTCGCGTTCTGGACATGCGAATCTGAGTGCGCGTCTGGATGAGCAGCGTATTGTGATGACGGCAGGTGGCACGGTTCGCAAT
>DAIQNC010000213.1:0-6832 GCA_036788655.1 Ktedonobacteraceae bacterium | reverse complement strand
GGCACAGTCGTAGGGGCGTTATTCTATAATGCCCAGGTGTTCCTTCGGCGATTCGTGGTGGGCAAGCAGGGCGTTATAGAATAACGCCCCTACGACTGTGCCGCATCGGACAAAGTGGTACTTTTGGATAAATATTAGTTTTACATAGTATGTATTGTATCATATCAACATGTATTATCGTGTCAGCTATCGTTGATGTTATAGAAATACGTTTCGTAAGTCCCCGTAATTATTCAGGTGCAACTGGCAATATGTCATGCGTCGAGGAACGGCGAAAGTGAGGAGCAACAGTGATTATGTGTCCCTACTGCGGTAATGCGAACCCTGATACTCGAAGGGAGTGTCAATATTGTGGCGCACCGCTCTCTGAGACCAGGAGAAGTGAGTATGGTTCTGGGGGGCAACCCATGCAACCAGCGCAACCGCAGCAATCTGTACAGCCAACACAGTCTACGCAGGCGCAAGCATCGGAGCTACCTGCGTGGCTACAGTCGTTGCGTTCAGACGCCCCTGTTCGCTCGTCTGAGCCATCGAACTTCTCCGCCGCCGATTTCATGGAAGAGAGCGACCTTCCACGCTGGATGCAACCGAACAGTGGGCCGGACGAAGAACCCGACGAAGAACAATATGGGAGTCAGGGAATGCAGGGAATGCAAGGAACAGGTTCACTACGTCCTTCATCCTTCCCAGGTCCCACTACCGATGAGGGATATGTACGTAATATTTCCGCGCATGACCTTATTGATGAGCAGATGTTGCCCGATTGGATGAAGTCCAACGGGGGCGGTGCATCCAATGCTCCACTTGAAGGTCAACGTCATATTTCTGCCTCTGGCTTAATCCAGCAGGATAGTGTGCCTGACTGGATGCGGAACTTCCCACAGGAGCAGCCGGGAACACCACAATCTGCACCATCGTATCAGGAACACGTCCCACAGGCATTCAATGTCAGCACACCGTCGTCGTTTTCCGCACACGAGCTCATAGACCAGCAAGCTCTTCCATCCTGGTTGCGAGAGCAGAGTGGTCAGGGTAATCAGGGAAGTCAAGAGAGTCAGCAACGGCAGCAAATGGGGTCAAACCCGAATTGGAATGCTGCTCAACAGCAACAGGCGAGTGAACCTGCAAGGCATGTAGCTGCTTCATCATTTATTGATATGAACTCGCTTCCGTCCTGGATGAGCGAAGCCAGTAAGTCTAATATGCCTGACATGCCTGTATCCTCACAGCAACCAGGGCAACAACAGTATTCAGCATCGCCCCAGATGCCGGGACAGGCAATGTGGCAGAATATGCCATCACAGCAGCAGACACCTTCGCAACAATCTGGATTGTCCGCTGCCTCGTTTATCGATGTGAACTCGCTCCCTGATTGGCTGCGTGCCTCCTCTGAGATGGGGCAATCTGCTATGCAACAAGCTCCTACCTCATCGGCTCAGAGTATGAATGGAGCGTATGGCGTCCAGGGACAGGCAGGGCAGCAAGGGCAGCAGGGACAACAGGGGCAGGGCTATGGGATCTATGGAACGTATGGAGCGCAGCAACGTGCTGAGAACGTGCGTGTACCGAGCCGTCCACGCGGAGATATCGGAATGAACGAGGGGAATGAGGCAGCCGCAAATGCCTTCTCATCCGTGTTAGGCGTTGCCTCGCACACGCCCCAATTTTCACAGGGGACGCCCTATACTGCGCAACAGACGCAGCAACCGTCCCCGACATATCCAGCACAGCCAACCTATCCGGCGTCACCAGCGTCTCCGATGTCCTCGACGCGCCCATCGTCTCAACAATACCCGAACGATGCCTTTGCAGTGCAGTCGCCGTTGAATATGGGACAGGGCCAACAGCCGACGTATATGAACAATATCGGTGTGGCGCAAGTGCCACCGATGGGAGCGCAATCGATGCAGAATGCAATGCCATACAATCAGATGCAGTATCAGCAGAATCAGATGCAAGGGCAGCAGGTGCAACAACGCTCAGGCCAGCCGAACCAGTCGAATCAGGAGAAGGCGCAGAAGCGTGGAGGACTCTTCGAGGCCATTCGTAACTTCTTTTTCCGCCAATCATAATGGAACGGGCGGTTTCGGTACCTTCGTAGAACCCTAATTTATCGATGGGTGGAACCACTGAAAAATCGGTGGGTGATACGAGAACCACCGATAAATCGGGGTTCTACGAAGGTACCGATCCTGATAGTGAGATGACAAAACATGACACAACAGTATGCACAAGAGTACACGCAAGATTATTCACAGGGGCAGAGACAAACACCTGCATCAGTCAATTCATTATTAGTGGCTGATTGTGGTTCTGTTTTCACAAAGGTATCGCTGTTCGGGCTGGTCGAGGGGCAATATCGCCTGATAGCGCGAGCGGAAGCACAAACGACGCTTCAGCCGCCACACGCTGATGTGACTGAGGGGATTATCCATGCGACTCACCGTATCGAGCAGATTACAGGTCGTCGCTTTCTGGAGCAGAACCAGCTTATTTCGCCCGAAGAGGAAGACGGAAATGGTGTCGATGCCTTCATCACAACGGTGAGTGCAGCATCTCCTATGCGTATCGTAGTGATGGGGGCTGTTGATGCATCACTGGAAGCTTTAGCTCGCCAGGCCGCCTCTGGCCTCTATGCCGAGACGGAAGCCATTGCATCACCCTCTTTTCTCGCCGCGACCGCGCAACGGAATGTGCCAAATGGACAGAACGCACAAGGCGGACAGGGACGCACTCAGTGGTCGCAGGAGCAATTTCAACAGGAGTGGGGACGTCAACTGGAACACATCCGAGCGTTTCAGCCACAGGCGGCACTTATCGTCGGAATGGCGGACGGCCCTGGTGGACCAACGCCTTTACAGGAAGCATGCCAGTTACTCATCAATATGACGAAAGCGCAAAAGGCGGCTGGTGAGAGTGATACACGGAATGCGGCTTCATGCGAGGTACTGTATGCCGGTGCGCCACAGTATAACGATGCCGTGCGAAAGCTGCTCTATGGAGTCGCCAATGTGACACGTGTAGACTCACTGGTCTCGCAGGAGCAGTTGGAGTCGGTGAGCGTAGCAATGGGAGCATTACAAGAGCGCGAGGCTCTGCAACGCATTCCCGGCTATGAGCAGCTTCGTTCCTGGTCGAGTGCTGTTCCTATTGCAACGGCAACCTCGCTCAGTAGCCTTGTGCGCTTCCTCTCGCAGCACTACGCCATGAATGTAACCACTGTTGATGTTGGTGGTTCAACAACAACGGTGTTGCTCGCGGGTGAACGTGGTGAATTTCTCCCGAAGGTTAACACTGGCATCGGTGTTGGAGCAGGTGCTGGTGCGATTCTACAACAGGCAGGTGTGCGGCGTATTGCTCGCTGGTTGCCCTTCACCATTGCCGAAGACGAGCTACGCCAGTATGCCCTCAATAGAATGTTGCATCCACAGGCAATACCAACGGAGACACGTGAACTCCAGATACTGCATGCTTTCGCACGAGAGGCTATGTCGCTCACGCTCGAATCGCTCTATCCGAGTATCGACGAACGCCCTAATACTGATTTGATACTGGCAACAGGCGGCATTCTGGCTCATGCACCGAACTACAATCAGGTTGCGCTTATGCTGCTCGATGCAATACAGCCGAAAGGTGTCACATCGCTTGTGCTGGACAGAACAATGCTTGTCTCGCAGTTGGGGGCGGTAGCGACGATAGCACCAATAGCGGCGGTACAGGTCAATGAAAACGATGCCGTTACATATCGTCTCGGTACATGCGTTGTTCCCTATGGGCAGATGACGCCGGGTCAGGTAGCGGTGCGTGTTGGCGTCGAGTATAGCAATGGTCGGCAACAAGAAATTGACGTGCTGGCTGGAACCAGTCGCGTTATCCCACTTTCGATGCAGGAGCAAGCATTATTAACGTTGTTTCCTGCTCCCGGAGTAGATGTAGGGCTGGGGCCGGGTGAGCGAGCGCGTGCTGCCGAAGAAATCGACGGCGGACTCGTCGGCTTGATTATCGACGCACGTGGTCGCCCTCTACTCATGCCGCACGACGAGACAGAGCGTCAGGCGCGTATTCGTCAGTGGATGCAGGCAATGGAAATGTGATGTTATGCGGTTTGACGAAATAATTTGGGGAACTGACGTAGAGAGGTGAAGTAGCAATGGTAGGTATGGTGGAGCTTGAGGCGCAAGAGACAAGAGATACAGGAGCTATGGAGCGTATCATCAAGAAGGAGCGATGGCCCGGCGAATATGTGGGTGGGCAACATGTACAATGTGTGCCGCTTGTAACGCCAGGGCAATACGTGCCAGCCAATCAACCAGTAGCGAGACTGGAACGCCGAACCTCGTCCAGTCAGGAATTGATCGGTAATGAACGGCGTGATGAAGTCATTATGGCTGGTCTCGATGGGCAAGTTCTGGGCATTACACCGCGTGGTGGCGTCCTTATCGAGAGCCGTGCCAGCGTCGTTTCCGGCGTTCTGGGCGTCGGCAATCAGGTCGCAGGTATACTTACACCCATGCATGTACATGACGAAAACGGCATTAGTGGAGAGATGAGTAAGCTTCCTACTGGAGCCATTCTAGCCATTCCAGAGCCTTTGACGTTTACGGTTTTGCGAAGAGCCGTTATCTCCGGCGTCATCGGCATTATCGGGAGTAGCATTGCTTTGAGCGACCTCGAAGGTTTTCTGCATACCGATCTGCTTTCTCTTCTCGATAGCACAAACGTGGAGTCGGCTCAAGCACATGTACCATCATTAACGCTCATGCTCACTGAGGGCATAGGGCAGAGTGGGCAGATACCTATGGCGGCTGATACCTTCGATCTGCTACAACGTCATCGGGGCGCGATTGTCTTGCTTTCCGGTCTGACATCGACGCGCTATCATATCACGCCAGAAGTCGTAATTTCAGCAACAGAACAACAATCTATACAGGAGCAATCACCGCAACGAGAAACGATACAAACATATTCGTCATTGAGTGTCGGAACACGGGTACGAGTGGTGTGCGGAACACAGGAAGGCGCAACAGGTATAATAGAATATTTTTTCATGCATGAACAGCTTTTCCCTTCCGGCGTCATGAGCCGAGCCGTGCGCCTTCGCCTCGATAACGGCACATTGCTTATGGTTCCACTTATCCATGTACAACGCCTGGACATGTAAATAACACCTTACCATGTTGTGCCGTGATTTATCACGGCTGTACGCCTGACACACAGCCGTGATTTATCACGGCACAACATGGAACGAAGGTCGTTTTACAGGTGTTCAATCGACATCCAATGCCATCAATGTATTGTTCATGAGGCGCACGAAGTACACATCCGTCGCTGCGCCTTCGCGTTTGTGTCGCAACATATGTGGGAGTGCGGTCATGCACCGTTCGGAACACTCGAACTCTACTGTTTGACCCTTTGATGTAAGCAGCCAGAAGTTGAGATCTTTGGTATCTATCCGTACAATCTTTCCCGCGTCATGTCCTGTATTCGCGTCGCTATTCAGGTATGTGCCAGCGAACGCAGTCCCTTTTATCGCAACAAGCGCGATACCCCCGATAAGGAGCAGGACAGTGAGCGCGGCAGTGAGACGGGGTGATAGTCGCATAGATTTTTGTGTACCTCGGTAAATGTTCATAGGGGCGCGATAGTATGCCCGGACAGGCGTAATAGGCCAAACAGTCAGGGCGTAATAAATGAAGTCCCCTACATATGTCTATGCTATTGTATATCAATACATTTCTCATAGCATGGAGATGAGTGTAAATTAGCCCGAATGTCTTAGAGGATATGGCGATGAACGTTGTGGGTGGGCAGGGTGTGATAGAATCAGACCCCTACACTTCGGCGGTGAAAGGGATTGAGGTGGGGGAAAGAGCGTCTTATCCTGAATGTTATCCTTTGCCGCCGAAGTGTAGGGGTCCGATTCTATCGCACCCTGGTAACAACACCCACCATGTTCACAACAACTTACCTATCCGTTATACTATATGCAAACCCTACATTTTCACGTGCCTTACTTCGTAGAACCCCGATTTATCGGTGGTTCGACACACCTGAACCACCGATAAATCGGGGTTCTACGAAATGAGAAAATTTGTTCGGTAAAATGGATAGTATGGATTTGGAGTATTTTTCATAATGGCAATCAAGAAAAGCGAATTGTATAGCAAGTTGTGGAAAAGTTGTGATGAGCTTCGTGGCGGCATGGATGCCTCGCAATACAAAGATTATATTCTCGTCCTGCTGTTCGTGAAATATGTTTCCGATAAGTATGCAGGCCAGCCTCGTGCGCTGATTGTCGTTCCTAAAGAGGCGAGCTTTGACGATATGGTCAGGCTCAAGGGCGATAAGGAGATTGGCGACAAAATCAATAAGATTATCTCGAAGCTGGCTGAGGCTAATGGTCTCAAAGGCGTGATTAACGTTGCCGATTTCAACGATCCTACAAAGCTCGGTGAAGGGAAGGCTATGCAGGATCGTCTCTCGCGGCTGGTCGCTATTTTCGATGACCCGGCCCTCAATTTCCGCAGAAACCGCGCTGAGGGCGACGACCTGCTCGGCGATGCCTACGAATATTTGATGCGCCACTTCGCTACTGAGTCGGGCAAGAGCAAGGGACAGTTCTACACGCCCTCTGAGGTCTCGCGTATCATTGCGAAGGTTATTGGCATCAATAAGGTAAGACGTACCGATGCAACTATTTATGACCCTACATGCGGCTCCGGTTCGCTACTGCTCAAGGCCGCCGACGAAGCGCAGGTCAAAGTATCCATCTACGGGCAGGAGATGGATAACGCAACGGCTGGTCTGGCGAAGATGAACATGATTCTGCACG
>DAIQNC010000212.1:4827-6842 GCA_036788655.1 Ktedonobacteraceae bacterium | reverse complement strand
ACTTACCTATCCCTCCGGTTCAGGGAATACAGGCCACTTGCCTGCTCTGAACAGTAATGGGAATGGCGTTGTACAAAGCACCGTCGTACAAAGTACCGTGGACTTAAACATGCTGATGGATATAATCGAGACGGTTTTCGACCGCCCCACCATCTCTACATTTGTCTTGATGACAGGCGACAAAGATTTTACTCGTATTAGTGCGCGTCTCAAATTGCGTCTAAACAAAACTGTTATTGTTGTAGGAATTCCAGGAACCGTCAGCCGAGATTTAATAAGTAGCGCAAATCAATTCGTACCACTCGTTCCAGGTGGACCCACTGTCGGCGGTGTTGGCCTCACAGGTAACACTGGCACACTCCCAAGTATTAGTGCCGCTACATTCTCAGCCTCTTCTGCTACCAGCATAACGGCTCCAATGCCAGCGATATCCTTAACGCCTAATACACCTGTCACACCAAATGGGAGTGGTCAGCAGTCCTCGTATAGCAATCCTCCTATGGAGGCACTCGACCCACAGTTTCTGCAATTTCTTGACTATATTGACCGCAACTGGTCCTGGCGTACTATCATCGGAGTCTCTAATTTTATCGGCGATCCCTTGAACCCCAAGAATCGTTTCCGTGGGCGTCTTACCCGTGAGTCGGCTCGTGAGCTACTCAATTCATGTGTTCAACAGGGTATTTTGTTGGTACAAACCGATCAAACAGGAGCAGAGGACTTGCGACTCAATCGAACACATCCCGGTGTCGATGATGTTCTGAAACAATTTGTTCGTTAATCGTCTCATCGCAGGGGTCTTCATTCATTACACCCTTAATGGATTTACCTCCCCTTGATGCAACACTATCCACAACACACGGGTCTTTCCCAGACTCGTGTGTTTGTATTTTAGGAGTTTTCTATGGATGAATCCCGTGTAAATATTCTTCGCCGTTTGATTTCTGCTCCCGGCCCATCAGGATTTGAGCAACGTGTGCAGCAAGTCATTCGTGAAGAAGTTCAACCTTTTACCGACGAAATACAGACTGATGTGCATGGCAATGTTATCGCAGCATTACATCCTCAGAGCCAGCCTCGTGTCATGCTTACTGCTCACTGCGATGAACTCGGCTTTTTGATACGCTATATTGATGGCGATGGATTTCTGTACTTCTCTCCCATCGGAGGCTTTGATCCCTCGACCCTCCCTGGAAACCGTGTCGAAATTCATACCCCGAATGGTTCCATTTCCGGTGTCATTGGACGCAAACCTGTTCATATGCTTAAAGGCGACGAACGCAATAGTGCGCCGAAAATCTCTGATATGTGGATCGACATTGGCGCATCAAGTAAAGAAGAGGCCCAACAACTCGTACCACTGGGCAGTTTCGCTACTCGCGCCGAACAACTTGAACCATTACGCGGCGACCTCGTAGTTTCACGCGCCCTCGATGATCGGTCAGGCATCTTCACACTTCTTGAGGCAATGCGACGTATCTCTGAACAGCGCGACAAGCTTCAGGTAGGCGTCTTTTTCGTTTCAGCGATTCAAGAAGAGGTAGGTTGTCGCGGCTCACGCACGGCTGCTCACAGCGTGAATCCACTCATTGCTATCGCAGTAGACGTAACCTTTACGTCCGATCACCCTGGAACCTCGAAGCAAGAGATTGGTGATATCAAGCTTAATGGTGGCCCCGTCCTGACAATGGGGGGAAATATCAATCCCCGTGTCTATCAACGGCTCGTTTCTGCGGCAGAAGAAGCCTCTATCGCCTGGCAAATTGACCCCCAGGCATCCTACACAGGTACTGACACTGATGTTATCCAGATAGCTGGAGACGGCATCGCAACAGGACTGGTCAGCATTCCTTGCCGCTATCTGCATACAGGTTCCGAAATCGCCTCACTCCAGGATATCGACCAGTGCGCCGAGGTTATCGCACGCTTTGTACTGGCCCTCGAAAAAGATGTAAACGTTATCCCGTAAAGGTATCAGCGTTTTTCCATGTTGTGCCGTGATTTATCACGGCTGT
>DAIQNC010000212.1:0-4786 GCA_036788655.1 Ktedonobacteraceae bacterium | reverse complement strand
ATGGTATGGAACACAGCCGTGATAAATCACGGCACAACATAGGATTTGAGCAATAACAAACAACAAGACCGGGTGGTATCATAACTACCCGGTCTTGTTGTTTGTACGTTGTTGCTATTGCATTGGTGGCAACTCTTGTGGATATTGCGTCTGCGGCTGCTCATACTGCTCGTATGGCTCATCCTGCTCCACTACTCGTTGCGGTTGAGCATCATGCACTTGAGGTGCTTGATTTTGCTGATATCCCTGCTCATACGAAGAATACGGAGATTCATTCGTAGGCTGGTAATAAGCATTTTGTTGTTGCTGATATGGCTGATATGGTTGGTACGGTTGCTGGTCTGATTGATACGGCTGGTATGGTTGGTATGGCTGGTACGGCTGCTGATATGTTGGGTTCGGGTTCGACCATGTACGTGATACGCCTCGAACGATCATAAAGATAGCAGCCATTAAGAACAGCCAGGCTAGAATCCCAAATCCGCCGTGACCGAACATGAAAAACATGGGAATGAAGAACAACCATATTATGCTACGCCCTCGCCAGGGCCGTCTATATCTATACATTGCAATTTCTCCTGGTGGAACCCCGGAAACGCTATCACTCTACCTCTACTCACTACTACGAAGCTTCTTCCTGCAAGTTGTTTATAACTATTTGCTATATTAAATATACCATATCAAACTTCCACTGTCAAGGCACACGGACAGGCACAAGGCACAGCCCCTACTATATACAGCACGTCTCATCGCCCTTCAAGCGTCTCGTGTATGGTAGGGGCTGTGCCTTGTGCCTGTCCGTGTGCCTTGTAAATAACCCCGACTAATCGAGCAATTCCTTGAGAATAATTGCACCTGAACCAGCGTCAAGAATGACCAGTCCTTCCTGCGTTCCCGTCTTGAAACTGACAGTATAGGAAACACTGGTGGAGAAACTTGTATTCCCGCTCGCGCTCCCTCCTGTAGCGTTTACCGTTCCCTTCGTTACATTGTTGTACAGATGATCAAGGACTGTTATCGTACCAATTTTGCCATTGGCAGCGTTTCCCGTCCCACTTATAGTAAATGGGCTATGTAACACGTCTCGATTTTGTGGCGTCGTAATGGAAAGATTGCTGCCAGAGACAGCCGTTGCTTCCCAGATACCTGTGTTTGTGTTGCCTTCGAGCCGCCCTAACGTCACCTGAATTGATCCACCAGAGGTGTTTTTCACAGTAACAACCGCATTGCTATCATGCTGACCGCCTCCACTTGTAATAGTGGACGAGGCAATGTTCTTCCAGTTCAGTAACTGGCTGGCAAGTTTCGAGGCAACATCTGCGGCGTTCAACTTCCAGGTATTGTTCCCCTGCCCCACCTGTTGCTGATCGCTCTCTGCCTGATAGCGTGTCAAGTCAGGAAAAATGCCAGGGAAAGAGACCGGGACAAACGTTCCTGCCCCATCAGACCATGCAAATTCACGGAAGAGGTCTTGTTGATAATTTCCATTCGCCGCATGTTGATTGGCACTTGAACCTTGATCTACTTCTGCGGTCAGGAGTGTGCCGTAGGTGCTAATTTTCGCACTTCCCTTATACAGCCCCTGCAAGAAAAAAAGCCTGGTCGGGCTGGGACTCGTAATGTTGTCGAACACATAAATATCTGCGACCTGTCCTGCTCCCTCAAATTGAGAGGTAACAACCGCTTGAATAGTATTGCTTTCAGTTAAATTACCGCAGACCACACTCGTAACGGCGTTGACTCCGCTCTGTGTAATCACAATAGGGTCCCAGTATGAAGGGTCGCTTACTACAGATGGGCATGGGCGTGGCCCGGCTTGCACCTGTGGTGTTGTCGCAATAGTCGCATTGTCGCCTCCATTACTGGCATTGCCGCTTGTTCCCGCGCTCGTTTTCGACTTCGCATTACTACTGCTCGTTCCACCACAGGCACTCAGAACAACGAGCAAAATACACAACAGGAAAGCCACTTTATATGTTCGAGCAAAAAATAGCCTCATTGACAGCCTCCGAAAAACGCTTTGTTCTTCTCTAAGCATAACATACGGTGTCATCACGTTTATCGTTGTATAAAAGGAATTTTTGTCTCAATCTAATGCTTGACAACATCAGCAACTTACGGTATTATAGCAACACGAACGAGGCAAACAAGTTGCGATGGGGTGTCGTTCAATGGTAGGACGACCGACTCTGGATCGGCCAATTGGGGTTCGAATCCCTGCACCCCAGCTATGGAAGAAGAGATGTGTGTAGCATCTCTTCTTTTTTATTTTGATCCATGTAGCGTCGTGATGATAAACTTTTAGAAGAAATTTGAGTAACTTCGTAGAACCCGATTTATCGATGGGTTCGTGATGTGTGAACCCATCGATAAATCGGGTTCTACGAAGTTACGAATTGCATAAATGGCTGATAAGAGGTGTGACGACGATGAATACAAATGTATCTCGCTATCAACCTGTCCCTCGCGGCGAAGATAAGCGCACTCGATGGGCGCGGCGCCGCGATATTCCGTTTGCCATACTCGGCTGGATTGGCGTTGTTGCTGTCGTTCTGTGGGGAGCAGGTCACATTGTACGCTCAATCCTCTTGCTGGTTATCGCGGCCTTGCTTGCTTATGCACTTGCGCCCGCTGTTCGCTTTTTATGCCGTTTCATGCCGCGTTTTCTAGCAGTTCTCATCGTCTATCTGGTTGTTTTTGTAGGTCTTGGCATCATTCTTTATCTCATCACCAGTACCGCAGTTCGGCAGACCATCGAGTTCGCACGCGCTATCCCTCATTATGTTACACCTGGCTCCTATGGCTCCCCAAGTCCTCTTGAGCAAACCTTGAGTCCATTTGGTATTACGGCTACACAGATTGATGCGGCACGACAACAGATTGTTTCCAGAATCGAGGGTGCGGCAGGCTCGGTCATACCCATTCTACGTAGTATCTTCAACGCCGTTCTCGACACCATCTTGATTGCCGTTATCAGCATCTATATGATGCTCGATGGCGAGCGTATCGCTAGATGGCTACGCCGCAATGCTCCTGAACCGCTCCGTATCAATTTTCTGCTCGACACACTCCAGCGCGTCGTCGGTGGCTACATTCGTGGTCAATTACTCCTCTCCGCGCTCATCGGCATCCTCGTCTGGATTGGCATGACCCTGTTTCAGCTTCCCTATGCCGTCTTTCTGGGTGTCCTTGCCTTCATCATGGCATTCATACCCATCATCGGGACATTCATCTCCGGTGCTGTTTGTGTCCTTGTAGCTCTCACACATGGCTGGCCCATCGCACTCGGAGTGCTTGCCTACTTTATTGGCATCCACATTTTCGAGGGCGATGTCGTGGGGCCGCGCATCGTTGGCGAAGCAGTTGGCTTACACCCTATTGTCTCCCTCTTCGCGCTCACCGCAGGTGCTGAACTCTTCGGCATCTGGGGCGCACTCTTTGCCTCGCCCGTCGCTGGCGTTATCCAGGCACTTATCGTTGCCTACTGGAAAGAGTGGCGCAAAACGCACCCGGAACAATTTGTCCATACAGAAGAGCAGACAGCAGATGCCGCTACACATCTCGTGGAGACTGCATCGGAGCAGAAACACTCCCCATCTGATCCTATGCAGACATAGTGAGACACATACTATACAGCATAAAGATTGTACAAGGTTTGTTCATTCTGCAACAGATAGATATGCGTTTTGATTCATCGTTTCCTATTTCAAAACATGTTTTATGCTCAATACCAATCTCTAGTATAGCAAATTTGGCTCATAACAAAAATCATGGGTAGACTCACTGTGTTTTTTGCTCCCATCGTGTTATAACTATGTACATAGTTTGTATATGTTTCGATGTACGATTACCATAACGTGATGGAGAGAGAAAGATACCATGCCCACTTTTACATGTGATATAGCTGCAAAGGATGCAGAAGGAACCGGGGTATTTCAAGATAAGCCAGGCTTCAACGGAGTATCTATAAAGCCAAATACTTCAATTGTAGCAACGAATAAGCAGCCTGAACATTCTGAACAGCCTGAACAACAGCAGATTGTACAACGTGCATTGCAAGGCGACGCTCGTGCCTTCAACGATATCGTTGAGCAGTATGGCTCACTCATGCTGCGAACCGCTGCAATGATTGTCGGAGACCGCGATATCGCCGAAGACGTTGTACAGGATGCGTTGATACAGGCATGGAATCACCTGCCAGACCTGCGCGAAGCCGCTGCGCTGCGTCCCTGGCTCATGCGCATCGTCGTCAATCAGTGTATCAGTTTCAAACGGCGACTGGCACGCACAACCGCATTCGTGCGTCAATCGCTACAAGAGCAGGAAATAGACCTTGTTGCTCAGACCGCCGACAGTTATAAGGGTCGCCTTGAACGTGACTGGGATCTCGCACGTGCTATTGAGGAATTACCTACCAAGCAACGTGTTGTCATCGTCCTGCACTACTACAATGGAATGACATTACCTGAAATGTCTCAGGCTCTGCAAACATCGGAGAATACGCTGAAGAAACGTATTCAAGCCGCTCTAAACAACCTGCGTCGCGTCCTCAACAGTACAGACATGGATGCAGATATGGTCAGGAATATATCCGGGCGTTCAGCACATGGTCTCTCTGTCTCTTTCGCGTAGTTTCGCACAACAACATCTCTCCATTCTGTAGGGGCGTTATCGAATAACGCCCTGGTAATCTATCTATGCACATTGCAGAGAATAGCAAATATATCAGATAGATTACCAGGGCGTTATCGAATAACGCCCCTACATATTGTTATATCCCGTTTTC
>DAIQNC010000211.1:0-6844 GCA_036788655.1 Ktedonobacteraceae bacterium | reverse complement strand
CGGACTAGTAGCCACGAAATTGTATTCTACTCACTTAGGGCGTATGAGACGCATAAACCAGTTTTGTTGTGCGCCATTTGATGTCAGGGTTGCATCTTGCTCCGCTTGCTGTCCGTCCTCGCCTATGTACGGTGGAATAACAACATCATTGCTCAATGGAGCAGTTATTTGTCGTGCCTCATTCCCATCCTGCTCTACATGATAATCGGCTAGCAACTGATTATGCATTGTGGGCCAGCTTTTATCCCGTCCGCTCATTGTCTCTTCGCTGCTGACAGGTGCATGTGGGTTAGGAAGGTCGGCTGGCCCCAGATTGCCAGAAAAGACCACAGGCGGTTGCTGGCGCATAATCTGATCGCGTCGCATAGGTTGTGTCTCCTGTGTTTCGAGGGCAAGCAACGCATCGACCTCGTTGAGCAGACGCATAATCTCTGGGCGGAGCTTACGATTGGCAATATCAATGCGCGTCCATTGAGCAACGGCTGCCGGATAGTATCCAGCACGATAGCAGTAGAGACCAAGCATGGCACGTGCATCATAGATGTTCATACGTTGCCATAGCGCGATATTTTCGGCTGGCGTCTCGATAACATCTTCGCTCGCCTCAATAACCTCAACAAGATGATACAATTTGATGCCCATGAAACTGTATGGATATCCATAATAGAGCGCAAGCCGACGGCGCCGACGGGTAAGACCAATAGGATTGGTTCCCACAAAGTAGCGTTTGCTCCACGAGCCGCTTGACCAGACAAACCATGCGAGAACGAGAACAAGCATACGTGCAAGGTAGCGTTGCCAGGGGAAGGGAGCCAGACCTTGCATAACGCCGAGTAAGGCAAAGCATGCCCCTAATGCCCATGCTCCAAAGACGAGGCTGCGACGATTGACACCAAGCAGGTCGAAATGATGATGCAGGGGCGTCGCCAGAAATGGAAGAGGAAACTCCGTGTAAGGAATGAACTCTTTCGTACCTGCGAAACGGATGAGCGTGAGATATTTACGGAACAATGCACGTGTCAAGAGACGCGCCTGAATGAGAGCCGAAAGCCCCTCTAACACAAACGCGCCACCAATCATCAACAGCAATATCTCCTGACGTGCAAAGATAGCAGTCATCGCCAGCAAGCCACCGAGCGCGAGTGCGCCGCTATCGCCCATATAGATTTTTGCTCGTCTCTTCACTGTGCTGTGACGAGGTGCCCATGGGGAAGGCCAGTTCCAGGGAATGAAGCCAAGCACAGTCGCAGCACAGAGCAAGCACAATACTTCAACAACAATGCCACCCGGATTCTGTTTGTTAATAAGACCTGTGATGACGATACCAAACGCCAGAGCTGCGCTAAATACAAGGCCACCCGCAAGCCCATCAAAGCCATCGCTGAAGTCAACTGAGAGAGAGGTCAGACTCCCGATAAAACCGGAAAGCAGCATGAGGAAAATAAGCCACCCGAAATAAGCCACCTGTGGGAAGTAGACAGGACAAACATCTGAGCGCGTTGGATGACTGCATAATACTGAACCGAGCAATGGCAGGTCTTTGTAGAAGCTATACGATACTTGCCCATTTCCTGGCAGCAGAAAGAAATAGAGTGCCGCCGCAATAACAGCGACGAGGAAGACGCTTATAAATTTTGTACGTTCTCGAATACCTTCTTTACTATAGACTTTATTCCAATCATCGATAAACCCCACAAACATATAGCCAACCATTGTTCCCAGACCGATAAGCAATAATATCCACTGGTCACGTGTAAAGCCAAGAAGAAATCCTGCAACAATTCCGACACAAACTACCGCCAGAGTAAACGCTGGTCCTCCTACAAGCGGCAACTCAATAGTCTTGATTTCGCGGCCTCCAGCAGGCTGGTCTGGGCGATGTATGCCGGGTTTATGCTCTCCACTACGAAAAGCAGGAAAGAGTATTCTTGCCACTCCACAAAAAAGCAGACTCACCACAGCACAGGCAATGAATATGAGAAGCAGCATGATAAGTGTTATCGGTGTCATATAGGCTCCAATAGTAAGAATAGCCGATTGAATCTTTTATTATGTAGACGCTATAAACGTAAAACGGTCACTTTGAGAGTACAAGCAGACCTACAGTGCAACGTAGGCCACTTATGAGAGGTGTTGTAGTGCCTCTCGTGCGACCCGACGATCATCCCACGGACGTTTTTCTCTTCCAATAATAATACTCTGCTCGTGGCCTTTCCCTGCAAGCAGAATAGTGTCACCTTTTTGCGCCCGTGCGAATGCGGCACGAATCGCCTCAGTACGATCTGCGATACAGAGAAAATCGCGTCCCTCGCGTTTCCCTGCCGCCTCTGCACCTTCCGCAATTTCACGTATAATGACTTCCCTGTCCTCTTCACGAGGGTCTTCATCAGTAATAACGAAAAAGTCCGCCATCTGTGCCGCGATTTGCCCCATAATAGGACGTTTCTGCACATCGCGCTCTCCAGCAGAGCCAAACACAACACTTAGATGCCCCGGCGTGAGTGGACGGAGCGTTGCCAACACTTTCTCCAGGCTGTCCGGTGTATGTGCGTAATCCACGATAACGGCAAATGGCTGGCCTTCGTCGATAGACTCCATACGCCCCGATACGCCCTGAACCGTTGCAAGTCCTCTCGCAATGACATCGAGCGATATTCCCTGACTATAAGAAGTTGCGATAGCCGCCAGACAATTGCTCACATTGAAACGTCCTACTAAGCGCGTCTCAATCATCTGCTCCCCATCTGGCACAACGACACGAAAGCGCGTACTATGAGCGCGTAGTTCGATATCGACAGCGCGTACTGATGCTGGCGTCTCTATGCCGTAATCAAGAATGGGAACCCGACAGTAGGGCTTGATAATTTCGTAACTCACATCATCTCGATTCAAAATAGCCATCGGACGAGGTGGTAAGACACTTGCTGCATGTGCATCGTTATTGGCAACGTGTTTGCTTCGTTCAGGATCGAGCATCTCGAAAAGCCGTGCCTTCGCACGACGATACGCATCAAGCGTTTTGTGGAAATCGAGATGTTCGTGCGTAATGTTGGTAACAACGCCAACATCGAAGGCACACCCATGAACACGCTCAAGCACCAGCCCGTGTGACGTTGCCTCGACGACTGCGTGTGTCACACCATTATCCAGCATTCGCCGCAATAGTTGCTGTATCTCTAACGCCTCTAAGGTACTCTGGCGCGTCGTATTCTCCCACTCCCGACCGAGCATCTTGAAATTCGCAGTCGTCATCAATCCGGTACGCAATCCCACCGTTTCAAGAATCGTATTGATAAGATTGCTTGTGGTTGTCTTACCATCTGTCCCTGTGATACCAATGGTACACAGTTGTTGAGCAGGATAGTCATAGAAGGTGCAAGCAAGGTTTGCAAGCGCAGTACGTACATCAGCGACTTCAACATAAGGAAGCGGTAATGAAGAAATCGGGGTATCTTGCAACGCTTCACCGAGTGCGACAACAGCACCACGCTGTGCAGCGTCTTCCAGAAAGCGTCGTCCGTCGGTATGAGTACCGGGAACAGCAACAAATAACCAACCTGCTTCGACGTTTCGTGAGTCATAGGCCAGTCCACGGATCTCAATTGTGTTTCTCAATGTATCGGGAACGGCTACAGGAGATTGTTCTAAGCCAGTAAGTAGTGTGTGTAATTGCATAGCACTTATGAAAACGCTCCAATATGCATTTTAATACAAACAATGAATAAAAAAATATGGTGACAGTATTAGTAAAATGGTGTGCGAGTGCGATGATAGGGACGCATCTCTTGAGCATCTTGAGCAAGAAACCAGAGGCGTTGATCGATCTCGGTTGCGTTCATTCCATGTCCCTGTCTCAGCAGCTCCTGTCTTAGCAGTTCACAGGCCCAGATAGTCGATGCTCGTATCTCTACCTCTTCCTCGCTTCCCATCGGAATCTGTTCTTGAGCATCCACTTTCCGGGCAAGCGTTGGCTCATACTCCAGAATACCATAATGGCGCAGTATCTGTGGCACTTTATAGTCAGCAAAGCAGGTGAGTACATTCATATTCGTAAACGCTCCCCAATGTTGACCGTGAAATGCGCCATGTATATCAGCAACGCAAATTTGAGCACGTTTGAAGAAACGCACTTCATGTCCTTGATACAAAGCAACATCGCGGAACGATGGGAAGTGTTCAGCGAGCAAGAGAACAAGCTGTCCCGCATCTCCCCTGACCTGCTCAATAGCATTCGTAAACTGCCCATCGTATCCATCAAGCAAAACACGTCCAACCTCACGTGCGTGTGCCACACGCAAGCCGAACAACGGAATTGGCGGAGCATCAGGAATAGGTCGAAAGATGTGTGCTACTATCTCTTCGCTGATGGTACTAAGGCACTGTGCATCCCACAGCGGAATCCCCTCGTTCACCGCACGAGTCAGCGAGGCCGCCTCTGCCCAGTAGCCATTAAGTATCTCCCCCTCGTACTCTATTTGCCAGCGAGGACTATCCTTCTCACCCCAGAAGCAAAAATTGAGGGCATCGAGTAACAGCATCCAGTTGATGGTTCGCTCCGTTCCATCGAAGAAATGATAGCTGTTCTCCCACATGGCGGCGTCTTCTATTGAAGGAGTAGAGAAGGCATGTATCCACTGCCCACCCGTTCGCCGACCTCAACGACATGACGTGTACTGGTCAACACACCGAGTTCGTCATGTTCAGGGGATGTGAAAGGCAATATTGTTTCATCCTCAAGATCATCCCAACGAGTCGTATCTTCCATATATCTCCCTCCCATTTTGTTCTGCCCTGATTCTACTTGCAACATATCCATTCGTCAATCATTTCGCTTGAAAGCACCAATAGTCTCACGAAATGCAGAGGTTATACTCTCTACGATGTTCTAGTAATATATTGAACTTTATCAATCTAATTAGATAATCAGTAATCTTCACAACATTTTCACACGAATAACTTGCTTTTTCCACAAATTGCATGTAAAATAATTCTCAACTATGTAGTTAGCTGCGGAAGCAGCTACATGTTACATGCATTTCTGCCTTTTCGTAGGCGTGTTCATGTAGTGCGGTGATTGATACAATCGTGGAGAGATGCGTCCTTTTAGGAAGATGACACATCTCGTTGAAGTGGAAGGAACACATCACAATGGAAGAACAGCAGATTCGAGACCTCGTACATCGGATTTCATCAGATGAGACACTCCGCCAGGAACTAGAGCAAGACCCCCAGGCATTCGTACAGCGCGAAGGCGTTTCCTCTGCCGTAGCGCGTGTCATCATGAAACTTGTGCCGAAGCTGACATTGGTAAACACGGCGCATGATACTGAATCCTGGTGGTAGTGAGCAAGGCTCGTAAAAATCAGGCGAAACCGTTCACAACATATCAACATATGTTGCGTGAGCGGCTTCGCTCTTGCATAGATACACTGCACACTCCTCTGAAAAGCGATGTTGAGGCAGCACTAGAGCAAAGGGGCAAATTACTTTGTCCGTCACTTGACAGTGAATCGCTTTCTCGTCCCAATGGTATGTGGGCGTTATTGCCATTGGTCATTATCAGGAACCTGTGTCCTGATAATGACCTCTCTGCTGCCTATAACGTCGCCCTCTCAGTAGAATGTCTTATCTGCTCTCTTGACCTACTAGACGATATCGAAGACGGAGACCAGACTCCAATTGTGCGACAATTAGGAGCCGCACGGGTTCTCAATGTCTCAACAGCACTCCTGCTACTCTCGCAAAAAATGCTGCGCTCTCTTGCGGACTTTGGAATATCTGCGGATCGTATTGTCACTCTCATGGCACTTACACAGGAAGCTGTAGCAATAGCTATCATTGGACAACATGAAGATATTGTTGGAGAACAGCAAGAGATTGACCTGTATACAACTGAGGATTGTATTCGTATTGCTCGTGGTAAGGCAGGCGCACTGCTTAGACTAGCCTGCACGATAGGATGCATGTTCGTCAATACAGACCAGCACATCCAGCAACTTTTTGCGGAACTAGGAGAATTATTGGGTATTGCCCATCAGTTCGATAACGATAGCCACGATCTTTACACCATTCTTCACGATCAAGAAACGGAAACGGTAAAAACCGATATAGCACATCAAAAGAAAACACTCCCTCTGGTACTTGCTGCACAGATAAGAGCCTCACAGCACACCGCCCCAAATATCTCTCAGAGAGATGAAACTGACCCACAACATGCATTACTCGCATCCTATGATGAAGGGATAATAGCAGCTTGGGGAATAAGCTTACTCTACCGCGAACGCGCTCAGGACTGCTTGCGAGCAATTGAAGTTCGGCAACCTGTCTCAGGCGAACTTCGTCTCTTGCTTGGTTTTGCATAGTTGCTCATAATAGAAACAGAAATGCTTGTTTGTTATGAGCAATATGGTAGGGTGGAAGAAATAATCATGCGAGCTAAACTTCGTTATTTAACACATGGCAAATCTGGTCGTTCCATTACGATTGCTGCTGCTTTTGTTGTGTATGTAGTGCTTGCCATTGCCAACGAAAAGTTCACGTTTTCTCATAGTATATCGTCAGTATCACTCACGTTACCCACTATTACAGCTCTAGGTGCTTCAACGTTCATCGCACTCATATTCTTACTAGTAGGTTCGCTCGTCTGGTTCTACGCACGAGAACGCAAGATTGCCCTGTTACTCTGTGCTTTTTGTTACATTTCAATGATACCTTTCGAGTTAGAAACCGCTTCTCTGGCAGACGCTTCGGGGAAAGAATGGGTCACACTTCTTTCTCATCTAAGTAGTACATCCGTCATTTTTCTCTTAACTATACTGCTGCTTAACTTTCCAAAGAACTTTTT